>JBLMZM010000235.1:0-12086 GCA_050258815.1 Ignavibacteriales bacterium | reverse complement strand
CTAAATACCATATAATCTCCTGATACAAAACAGCAGTGTAATATTGTTTAAGGGGGAATGACACCTCACACATTATTACACTGCTAATGGAGTGCCAAAATAAACAATTAAATATCCTATTTAATTACCTTAGTAACAGTATAAGCAGAATTACTATCAGCAGCAGGGTAGTCACACTGATAGTAACCCACTGGTCCGCCTGCTCCATGTCCTGTTTAACAAAATCAGCGAAATTATTAAGCTGGTTATCCTGTACTTTAGTATAGCCGTTAAGTCCGTTTAGTTCATTGTACTTATCATTAATTGCTATTTTTAATGAATTCAGCTGGTTTATGTCTGCGGACGGAATTCCGCGCGTGTTGATTACGGTGTTCAACAGGTTCTGAACCTTATTGAAGGATTTATTCATGATTTCTCTTTTTTCAACAGGATCCTGAGCCTGTTTTACTTTTACAGAAATATCATTAAAGTACTGTTTGAATTTGTCCTGTACCTTAGCGGATTCACCGCTTCCCGCAAATGTAATCTGGGAAAAAGCGAATGTCAGCAAGAGTACTGCAAATAACCTGATTCTTAGCATATATTCCTCCTTTTAATACGGGTCTCGTCGAAAATGTGCCTTCATATTTATTATATAATATTAAGTGTCCTTTATCAATAGCTTTAAAGATGACGTACATACAATACGGGGAGGGATCCGCTTTTATTATAATTCTTTTGATTTTCTTGATTTTTCACTTCATTATCTTCATATTTACATATGATTATTAAAGAATTTTCAATTAATGCCGGAGATGGGGACACGATCAGACTGACAGGATTCGGTCTGGAAAATATCAACACTTCTGCGTGTCTCATATTTGTCCATGGTTTTAAGGGATTCAAAGACTGGGGGTTCGGACCTTACCTTGCAAGATACTTTGCAGAAAAAGGGCTGTGCGTTCTTACTTTTAATTTTTCACACAATGGTGTGGGTGAAGTTCCGGGTGAATTTACGGAAATGGACAAGTTTGCCAGGAATACCTATTCCCGCGAGCTTAAAGAGCTGTCAGTCATAATAGCTCATTATAAGAATAATTATTTCGGGGATGTTGCCGATCCAAAAGTCATTCTTTTGGGACACAGTCGTGGAGGTGCCGTTGCACTGCTGACGGCTGTTAAGGAACCTGTAGTAAAAGCAGTTGCTCTATGGGCTTCTGTATCCAGGCTCGACAGGTATTCCAAAAGGCAAAAGGAAGAATGGAAGAAAACCGGATTTATGGAAGTCAGGAACCAGCGTACAGGACAGGTAATGAGATTGAACGTTACGCTGCTGGAAGATATTGAACAGAATTCTGATGGCGCGCTTAATATCCGTAAAGCCATAAAAGATTTACGCAGGCCGCTTCTGATTGCTCATGGCGACCAGGACCTGGCTGTCCCGATCAGAGAGGGGGAGGAGTTATATGCCTGGTCGGATAAGAATTTAACGGAGTTCTTCAAATTGTATTCAACAGGGCATACTTTTGATATCAGCCATCCATTTGCCGGAAGTAATGAGAAATTTGAAAGGCTTCTTGAAAAAACTAATGAATTTATTAAAAAGAACATAAACTAAACTGAGGTGATAATGTCGGTTAATGAACATGTAAAAACGAATATAGTATCTGGAGTTTACAGCAGAACAGTGTCTTCGGAAATCTTTTGGGTAATGACCTTTACTGTGCTTACATTTTTTGCTGCACAGGTTGAAGTACCGGTTCAGCCCGTACCCTTTACTCTGCAGACAATGCTCGTGGTTCTTGCCGGAGCTTTCCTGGGTTCAAAAAATGGAGCTTACAGCCAGATCATATATATTTTCCTTGGTTCAATCGGATTGCCGGTGTTTGCCGGTTTCAGCAGCGCAGCCAGCTTATTCGGACCTACAGGTGGTTACCTTCTGGCTTTCCCCCTGGGAGCCTATATCACCGGTTTAATCATTGAAAAAAGGAAAAGTCTTACATCAGTTTGGCTTGCCATGGCTCTTGCAACCTTGGTAATCATCCTGACGGGTGCCTCATACCTGAGCCTGTTCTTCGGAAGAGGTATGGGTAATTCATTTTTTATGGGTGCATTGATATTCTCTGTATGGGATATTATTAAAATATCTGCTGCAGCCAGTATATATTTCTCGATGTCAAAAAGGTATTCAAAATTACCTAAATAATATGTAAGAGAGGTAATAGTCCTTTATAGCTTTGCTATCTACCCGTTCTTGCAGTATCATAATTATATATCAGGGGGATTGGTAATTCGCTCATGGAACTAAAAAATATTATTTTTATTGTTGTCTTTATCTTATCTTTCAGTTTGTTCGCATACAATGTCAGAAGATTGATCAGCTATTTAATGCTGGGTAAAGAAGAAAACAGGTTCGAGGATATAGCGCAGCGTATTAAAAAGGTGCTTGTTATTGCCCTGGGACAGTCAAAGATACTACGCGATCCCGTTGCAGGTGCAATACATTCACTCATATTCTGGGGATTTATGCTTTTCCTGTTTGCTGTTATTGAAAGCATAATCCAGGGGTTCTATTCACCATTCAGTCTGTCCTTTCTGGGCTATTTTTATAGCCTTATTACGGTAGTACAGGATATTTTTGGAGTATTTGTTATTGCTTCTGTACTTTCAGCCCTGTACCGCAGATTTGTAGTACACGTTCCAAGACTGGAAGTCGGTAAAAAAGGCAAGATGGATGCAGCCGTAATTCTGGTCATGATACTTTTTGTAGTGGTATCGATGTACGGCATGAACATTTCGCTGGTTGCAGAAAAGGGTTTTGTTACGGGTCCTTATGAATTGCGTCCCATTTCTGCGGCTCTTAGTAATGTTTTCTTTTCCACCGGATCAGCTGATGTTCATATTTATTTTGAATTTTTCTGGTGGATGCATATAGTTTTCATCTTTGGATTTCTTAACTTTTTGCCTTATTCCAAGCATCTGCACGTTCTTACTTCAATACCGAACGTATTCCTTACTAAATCAGATGCCCAGAAAAACGTATTGAAGGCATTGAATCTGGAAGATGAAAATGCAGAGGTATTTGGTGTTGCAGATATAGAACAGCTGACCTGGAAGCAGATGCTGGACGGATATACCTGCACTGAATGCGGAAGGTGTACTGCTGCTTGTCCGGCTTCCAATACTGGCAAAATGCTTTCACCTCGAAAGATTATTGTTGATATCAGAAAGCGGACTATGGAGAAGGCTCCTTTAATGCTTCCTGAGCCTGAAAACGGTCACAGTACGGCAGAAGAGCGCGAAGCCATAATGGCGAAGCACCTCGTTCATGACTTTGTTACACCCGAGGAACTGTGGGCCTGTACAACATGTATGGCCTGCATGCAGGAATGTCCCGTAATGATCGAGCACGTGGATGCAATTGTGGATATGAGGCGGAACCTGGTGCTTACTGAATCCGATTTCCCTGCGGAGCTGAATCCTGTATTCAAGAATCTTGAGACTAATTTTACTCCCTGGGCATTCAATTCGCAGGATCGCGCAAACTGGGCTGAAGGCCTGAATATCAAGACCATGGCCGAGGATAAGAACGGCGAAATACTCTTCTGGGTAGGATGTGCCGGCTCTTTTGATTCAAGATATCAGAAAGTGACAAAAGCATTTGCGGCTTTAATGCAGAAAGCCAATATTGATTTTAGAATTCTTGGGACTGAAGAAAAATGTAATGGAGATACAGCAAGACGCCTTGGGAACGAGTACCTTGCTCAGATGATGATGCAGGAAAACGTTGCAACCCTGAACGGGTATGGCGTAAAGAAAATTGTTACAGCGTGTCCTCATTGCTATAACTCTCTTAAAAAGGAATATCCGCAGTTCGGCGGGAATTTCGAAGTAATCCACCATACCGAGCTGATAGATGAAATGCTCGGGCAGGGAAAACTTGAATTAAAGGACGGGGAAGAAAAGCTGAAAATAACTTATCATGATTCCTGCTATCTGGGCAGATATAATGGAATATATGATATACCCCGCGAATCCCTTAAAAAGATGGAGGGTGTTGAACTTGTTGAAATGGGCAGGAAACGCGACCGCGGGTTCTGCTGCGGAGCCGGCGGCGGCAGGATGTTCCTGGAGGAGACAGAAGGTACAAAGATAAATGTTGAGAGAACACGCGAAGCACTGGAGACCGGTGCCGGTGTGATAGCTTCAGCCTGTCCGTTCTGTATGACCATGATGACCGATGGGGTTAAGGCTTTTGACAAGACAGAAGAGGTTGAAGTTAAAGATATTGCCGAAATTGTACTGGAACATATAAAATAATCTAATTAATTTAGTAAATCTTGTTTAATTTTTAAGGAGGCTCTAATGAAAGATAAGTATGATGAATTATTAAAATTCGTTCAAGGCTTAGAAACTGATGTGCAGAAGTTCACAGAAAAAGGGCAGGCTGCTGCGGGAACCAGGTTACGCAAAAGTTTAAGTGAACTCAAGAAATTGGCTCAGGAAATGCGCAATCAGATTCAGGACATAAAAGCTGAAAGAAAGCAGAAGGCTGAATAAGCAGAGACTTTTTTATTTACGGGGCTGAATTATTATGTAATTCAGCCCCTTTTTAATATCCCTAACGCTGTTAAATATGAAATTTGAAAGAGATTATTTTGTCCATTATTATGATTCGGACCTGAATAAAAGGCTGCTGCCAACAAGTCTGATGAAATATTTTGAAGATATAGCTGTCCTCCAGAGTGAAGAGGCCAGTGTTGGCCTGGATTACTATGCCAGGAACAATGTGGGCTGGGTTCTTTATAAATGGGATATTACTATTCACGATTATCCCCGTTTCAGGGATATTGTCAGGGTCATAACCGAACCCCTGGCTTTTGCAAGGTTTTATGCTTTCCGGTCCTTTGAGGCCGCGTCCCAAGACGGGAAAATCCTCGCTTCCGGCAGTTCAATGTGGTTTTTTGTGGATACAAAGCTGCGCAAACCAACAAAAATACCTCAGGAAGTATATGATGGATATAATATCGGCACCGGTGACATAAAATCTCTGGAATTTGGAGAGGCGGTACCTCCGTCTGAAACCTCCCTGCATAACACTTTCAGCGTACGGCAGAGCGATATTGATACAAACGGGCACGTAAACAACATCAAATACGTTGAATGGGCACTTGAAGTCATCCCTCCCGAAATATTAACCAATTACACCCTCGAAAGAATTAAGGTAGTCTATAAAAAAGAGACTATGTATGGACACACAATAAATTCCTGTGCCGGTTATTACGAAAAGCAGGACAGAATTATCTTTAACCATAAGATTTCTGATGGTGAAGTGGATGTGTGCATATTGGAAACAACCTGGAAAAACTTTAGCATGATGCAGATCACATCTTAAGCGATTGTGCTTTTGCAAATTTGAATTTCCGGAAAATCTTATAGTTTTGTGGTAGAGTGACTGGAATATTCCTGCAAGTGCAAAGAACCATAATGTATTTTTGCTAAAAATTTACAGGGAGTAATTTGATGGAAATAAGGTTTTGGGGTGTAAGGGGGTCGATAGCCTCCCCAATGAATGAGTTACAATTAAGAAACAGGATGCTTTCATTGCTGGAATATGCTTCCAGGGGCGACCTGTCTGCTGCTGAAGGCAGGGAAACGATACTTAATGGTTTCACCGCCTCAAACCCACTGGTCATCGGCGGCAACACTGCATGCATTGAACTTCGCGCTGATGACAAGATACTAATATTTGACATGGGAACGGGTATAAGGCATCTTGGTAATTACCTCCAGAATGAAGACGCAAGTAAAAAAGGGCTTGAGATACATATCTTTATTTCCCATACCCACTGGGACCATATACAGGGATTTCCGTTTTTTGCCCCCGCCTACGAACCGCAAAACAAAATAAAATTTTACAGTGTGCATCCAGGACTAAGAGAAAGGATGGAACTTCAGCAGGATCCCAGGTTTTTCCCGGTCGCAATGGATCAGATGTCCTGCCAGAAAGAATTCATCCAGCTGGAGGAAAACGAATGCATTATGCTTGGTAATCTCCGCATCAGGAATATGGAGCTTTACCATCCGGGGAAATCATATTCATACAGTGTAGAGGAAGGCAGCAGCAAATTTGTTTTTGCTTCAGATTCGGAATTCAAGGATACCGGAAGAACAGCAGCAGACAAACACATTGAATTTTTCAGAAATGCATCGCTATTGGTATTTGACGCACAATATACCTTTACTGAAGCAATTAGGAAAGAGGACTGGGGGCACAGTACTTCGGTAGCCGGAATTGACCTGTCTGTTATGGCCGGAGTTAAAAAAATAGCGCTTTTCCATCATGATCCGGACAATGACTCAAATAAGCTGCTTAACATTCTTGCACAGGCAGTCAGATACCGGAAAATAAATTTCCCGGATAAGGAGCTTGAAATAATTCTTGCAACAGAAGGGCTGAGGATAACAATGTGAGCAGTATGAGCCTGATTTTTGGTCCGCCGTATCTAATGCGGCGGACCAAAAATTAACGGCTGCTGAATTATGGAAGACTATTCTTCGTCTTCTATTTCCATCAGGACCTTTATTTCATCCTGATTTTCGATATCTCTGGTCCACAAATATTCATCGTAGAATTCCGGATATGTACTGCTAACGGTTTCAACTCCGATATCCATGTGTTTTGCCATAATTTTATCGGCATCATGGAACAATTCCTTTATAGGAGTCAGATTACTGCTTGAAATAAAACTGGCTACCTTGTTGTCGAGTGAATTCCTGAATTCGTTCGCCTTTGCACGAAGATCATTCAGCACCTCTCCTGTAATCCCATATTTTTTTAGTTTATGCAGATGTATCTTTGCAAGAAGTCTGATCACTTCTGCCTTGTCCAGAAGGTCCTTGTCCAGGAGTCTTACAAAATGGCTTTGTGTCATTCTGGTTTTTTCTTTCAATTGAATATTCCCGGTTTCCCTGGCAAAGCTGAACAATGCGCAGGTAACAGGAACGAGACTGAAGATCAGGTTCTCCTTCAGCTTTGATGTCTGGATAGTCATTTCAAACGTTTCCGCTGAAATAGCCTTGTCCTCGCGTCTTATCTCATCAATTGTTTTACGCAGCTTGTTAATTGCCGATTGCAGTTGTGGGATACCTGTAATGATTTCCCGGTTGTCAGCTAAAAGTGTAAGTACTGCTTCGTACATGTCGAGTTTGTTCTGTTCGTTGTCGCTCATGGCGTTCTCTTTTATTAATTATTATTAAATATTTCTTTCAGTGTTCAGATTAATTACAATTTTTTTCTGGAGGCAACTTAACATCACGGCCCCCATAAAACTATAGGGTTATGTCTGATATTTTTGTAGTGGTTTATCCTACACATACTTTTCATTATTAATGTAATTTTTACAGGTAATAATTCCCTGGTTTCCGGACTTATTAATGCGAAAGTCAGGGGGTGTAGCCCATCCGGACCCGCATATTGGGCCAAAAAGAAAGAAATGGATGGCTGACAGCCTCCGGCACGTGATTTGAAGTAATAGAGATAAGAGTCGGGGGTATTATTAAGGCCATCAGAAAACAGGAGTAGTAATGTTCAGAATGTATTTCAGCAGCAGGGGTTTATTGTACACATGGATTGTTCTTCATGTAATCCTCCTCATAATGTCGGGCTATTTCCAGACGCTGGGAGAAGCCTATTTCACAAATCACTGGAGTCATTTTTTAGAAATTCATTCAAAATTCTATCCGTTTGACACCACAAATCTGGCTAATTATGACCCCTCGGAATTAAGTATTTACCTGATTATTCCGATAATAGTTTATAGATTTTTCAGCAAATTCCTGCCTTCCAGAAGGCGCCGATACTATGCATTAACAGATATTAAGAAAAGATAATAGAAAAAGAGGAAAACATGCTTACAATTATATTTATGGCAATAATGATAAGTCTGTATTTTGGCGGTTTATTCTACTTTTGCAAGCTCATCTCAAATTTTCTGAACAGGATCAGCTAAAACTTATATTGCTCAAAATCTGTTCTGTCAAAATAATATTGACGTATGGAGGAGAGTGGGAGAGGTATTTTCCTGTCTGATTTAAAAGAAATGAGCCCCGCTGTAATAGCGGGGCTCTGAATTCTTACTGCAATTAAATAACTTATATGTTGAGTCCACTATAAGCTTTTGCCTATATGTGTCTATAAGTTTAATTCATTAGCAGTAAGAAAACTTAAAACAAGTAGTATGCAGCTCTTGTTTTATTACATTTTAACAATTTGCCGGCACGCCATCAATACCCAAAACGATGCATGCCGCAACCGGGTACCTTCCATGCCGGTTTTATCTCCCAACGATTCGCATCAGCTTAGCATGAACCGTTCTATGAATATCACAATCGGATAGGATAATATTGGGGTTTTGTATTGTGTGAATGATAAATATTGGATTCATAATAAATCATGATGTTCAATTTTAATTAAATTGTTCACGTTAATGGGTTAACCCGCCCGGCATTCGCCGGTCGACGGGCGTGCGCCGGATGGGGTGCGGGCTAAATTACGCACGGGGCACATATTAACCCGGCGAATGCCGGGCACACAAACACACGAACGTGCGCAACTAAACCAACAATGAATAGGAATCCAGGAAACCTGACTTTGCGCATTTCCTTATCAGCTTTGGCTTCTCCTTGCTATTATTTTATAAAATCATTAGGTTTAAGTGTTGTCTTTAAATATATGGGGCTATAGCTCAGCTGGGAGAGCGCTTCGTTCGCAACGAAGAGGCCAGCGGTTCGATCCCGCTTAGCTCCACAAAATAATCCACTTCAGTACCGGCATTTTGACACAAAGCAAGCATAAAAACCGACCCGTTCAGATCTTTAGTGCACAGCACCCCTGCAAAACATTAAACACGACTATTTAAGACTTTACTCTTACCGTAAAAATCCGACTATTAATAAAACTTTTATCTACTTGCATAAAATTTCGCTTGCGTAATTTAAAACAAGTTATTATTTTCCTATGTGCAAATGTCTGAACATATGAACATATCTCAACGGAGTCTTTAAAATGCATAACAGGGTAGACCATAACAGTGCTCTTCCGCTCCACGCCCAGGTCGAACAGCTGCTGCGCGAATTAATAAGCAGGCCGGAATACAGAGGCGGGAAATTCCTCCCTAATGAAGTCGATCTGGCAAAAAGACTAGGTATTTCCAGAAATACAGTCAGACAGGCAACTAATAAGCTTGTTACAGAAGGACTGATTACCAGGAAAAAGGGAATCGGCACTAAAGTAGCAGATAAAAAGAATGTCAATACCCGTCTGGACAGCTGGCTCAGCTTTACCCAGGAAATGAATGAAAAGGGGATTTCATTTAAGAATTATGAGATCTCAGTTGAATGGGTACAGCCGACCAGGGAAGTGGCTGAGTTCTTTGGAATCCCGGAAGATAAAATTGTCCTTAAAATGGACCGCCTGAGGGGATTGGAAGACGGACCTATTGTTTATTTTACTTCGTATTTCCATCCAAGAGTAGGCCTGAAAGGCGATGAGGATTTTTCTGAACCCCTCTATCATATGCTCGAAGAAAAATATCATACTATTGTTTCTTTATCAAAAGAAGAAATACGCGCTACCACCGCAGAAAAATGGCTTGCCAAAAAACTCGATGTCAAACCTGGCAGCCCGATACTATTGAGAAAAAGATTTGTGTTCGACCCGGGTAACCGTCCCGTTGAATTTAATGTCGGTTACTATAACGGTGAAAGTTTTACGTATTCAATTGAAATAGAAAGAACAAAACATTAATTAAATTTTTCACGGGCAGCTAAAACGATGAAAGAAACAGCCACAAAGATATTCCTTGGACTTGCTTTCTGCGCATTGCTTCTGATAGTGGTAATACCGGCTAAGCAGGAGAGTCCGAAAAATATCGTGAATTACTGGTTTGTGGCTGGCGCAAATGAGAGCATCCCGCCGTGTGTAAGGCTGTTTAACAGTTCACAGGACAGCATCCGGGTCGTCTGTACCCCAATTCCATGGACGGAGCACGAAAAAAAGGTCCTTACTTCAATATTAAGCGAAAATCCCCCCGATGTAATTAATCTGGTAACTCCGGTACCCAAGTGGGCAGCCCGGAAGGCGCTTGTTTCGCTGGATCAGATAATACAGAAGGACCGGTTTGATACTACACAGTTCTTTACCTCACTCTGGAAGGAAATGAAATACCGGGGCAGCACATATGCCTTACCGGCCTACACCGCCTCATTTGCATTATACTATAATAAAAAGATATTCAGGGAAGCAGGCCTCGATCCCGAAAAGCCTCCGCAGACATGGAACGAGCTGAAAGAGTATTCACACAAAATACTAATAAGGGAAAACGGCAGGATCACCCGGATGGGCTTTATACCTCAATACGGCAATATTGAAACACCCCTGGTAATCGCTTTTGAACAGGGCGTAAATTTAGCGGACGATAGTGCTACGAAAGTGAACCTGACAGATCCTTCAGTAATTAAGGCTTTTCAATGGGAAAAGGACTTCTTCGATATTTATTCATTCAATGAAGTGAATGCATTTATGGGAAGTATGGGCTATGGCCCCCAGCACGGGTTTATTTCAGGCAAAGTTGCAATGATAATAAATGATAACAGCTTTATCGACCAGATTGCAAAATATAATTCGGGTCTCGATTACGGTGTGGCAATGATCCCCAGCTTTAACGGCTCCGAATCCGTGTCATCCGCAGGCAGCTGGTGGCTCGCAATCCCGAGAGGTGCAAAAAACAAGGCGGCGGCATGGGAGTTTATTAAATTTGTAGTTAGCCACGATACCCAGCTGAAGGAAAGCATGAGCAGGGAAGAATCCTTGTTTCCGGCCAACCGTCTGGCTGCAAATGATCCGGCATTCCTCGCAATAAATAAGCACATGAAAGTCTTTACCCGCCAGATGGAAAACACGAGATCAAAATCTATTGTACCGCTGGCTCACGATATTTTCTGGCGTGAGTTCGGATCAGCACGCGAACGGGTGATCAGGGGAATACAGACTCCTGAAAAAGCATTAAATGAAGCACAGAGGACAATCCAGTCATTTTTGGACCGCGCCTGCGATTATGATAATTACGTGAATAAAAAAATGAAAACTGAAAGGTTTTTTGATTGAGCACAAGAAAGAAAAATAACTTTGTCGGATATTTATTCGCCTCTCCATGGCTTATTGGATTCCTTGTCTTCGGGATCTATCCGATAATAATTTCCCTGTACTACAGCTTATGCCAGTATGATGTGCTGCGTATACCGCAGTATATCGGATTCAGGAATTATGAGGAACTGCTCTTTCAGGATAACTATTTCTACAATGCCATCTGGAATACTCTTTACTATACGGTCATCAGAACCCCACTTGTAATTCTGGGCTCATTGATCCTTGCAATAATTGTAAGCAAGGCATTAACGGGCGTAAAAATATTTAGAACAATTTATTTTATTCCTTCTATAATCACTGGTGTAATCCTGTCTGTACTCTGGATGTGGCTGCTTAACCCTGAACTGGGATTGGTTAACAGCATGCTGAGTTACTTCGGTATTCAGGGGCCGCTCTGGCTGCTGGATCCGGGATATTCAAAACCATCAATCATAATGATGAGCCTCTGGTCACTCGGCGGCGGCAGAATGCTTGTATTTCTGGCCGCAATACAGAATGTGCCCTCACAATTATATGAAGCCGTCGAGATTGACGGCGGTAACTGGTGGAATAAATTTAAGAACGTTACAATTCCTTATATCTCACCTGTGCTCTTCCTCTGGTTTGTACTTGAGATGATATTCTCACTGCAGGTGTTCGTTGAAGCATACATCATGACCAAAGGCGGTCCTGTTAATTCAACTATGTTTTACAACCTCTACCTGTATAATAAAGCTTTTGACGACTTTGATATGGGCTATGCTTCAGCCCTTGCCTGGCTGCTGTTTATAATTGGCGGTATAATAACCTTTATTCAGTTCAGGCTTAGTAAAAAATGGGTATTCAATAGCGGGGAATGAGATAAGATGAATTATAAAAAGAAAAATAATTTGCTGATCTTTGCCTTAATGACAATTAT
>JBLMZM010000234.1:0-8897 GCA_050258815.1 Ignavibacteriales bacterium | reverse complement strand
AGGTAGTTTCGGATAAGCCCGGTGTGTGCCCTATATGCAACATGGAGCTGGTAAAGAAGACAATAGATGATGCTGCGGACAAAAAGAATGCAAATGTCAATGACATGGAAGCAATGATTGCGATTCATGGAAATAAACTGGTACTGGCCAACATAACAACAGCTAAGGTTGAACGCGGCAGTCTCGATAAACAGGTAAATGCATACAGTTACCTGGATTTTGCTGAACAGAACAGAAGGTATATTGTTGCAAAGTTTAACGGGAGGATTGAAAAGCTGTTTGTTAACAGAACAGGAGAAAATGTTAATAAGGGCCAGCCATTATTCGAAGTGTACAGTCCCGATATAGTACAGGCTCAGAATGAGTATCTTATAGCACTTGGAGGCAGTAATCAGCAGGCAAGCGCGATAACTTACCAGGGCAGCGGAAATGGGAATATGAATCAGAACAGGCTTGTTTCATCGGCAAGAAAAAAACTGGAGCTCTTCGGAGTTACGGAACAGCAGATAAAAAATCTGGAAAATACAAAGGAAGTAAAGCTCACGTTAACATATTACTCGCCTGCAAGTGGAACTGTCATTGATAAGAAAGTTCAGGAAGGGCAGTACGTAAACGAAGGAACAATAATATATGATGTTGCCGACATGTCAACGCTCTGGAGCATATCTGAGGTTTACGAAAAGGATCTTGCGGCAATAAAGACGGGCAGCAAGGCCTTATTGAACCTGCAGGCTTATCCGGGCAAAACTTTTGAAGGCAGGGTCACTTTAATTTATCCGGTCCTGAATTCAAGCTCAAGAACTGTTAAAGTCAGGAGTGAATTTTCAAATAAGGGAAATCTTCTGAAGCCTCAGATGTACGGTCAGACAATCTTTCACAGCAATATGGGATCGGGTCTTCTTGTCCCATCCAGTGCCGTACTCTTTACGGGAAAGAGAAATGTTGTTTGGGTTAAAACTTCTGATGGTATGTTTGAAGGGCGCACAGTGGAAGTGGGAAATAAATACGACGACAAATATGAGGTTCTCTCAGGTCTGAAAGAAGGCGAAGAAGTTGCAGCAACAGGCGGATTCCTGATTGATTCAGAAAGCCAGCTGCAGAGCGGGGCGCCCTCGGGACATCAGCATGAGGGAAACAGCATGGATAATAATAAGAAAGGCGAACCGGACCAGAAGGGTAAATCCGGAGATCAGCAGATGGACCCTAACATGAAAATGTAATTATTGCCGGATGGCAGCTCAAATCATTGCCTGGAAGTTAAAGAACACTTAAGTGAAACATAGAACGAAAACTCAAAAATAATGGAGAAAAAATGAAAAAGTCAGTCAGATCAGTAAAGTTGATCAGGATCTGTTTAATAATTGCCTTAGCATCCGTTGCTTATAGCAGTAGTCTTATGGCTCAGAGTACAGATTCTGAAAAAGGTCATAAAATGGATATGCAGCATAAGGGTGCTTCCATGAATGAGCATATGAAAATGGGATCGGGAAAAGATGCTAAAGCAGAGTCAAAGAATGGAAAAGATGAGTCAATTGTACGTAAGGGCGTAATTGACCTCAGGGTTATTGATAAAAACAAGGATGGTAAAGTATTTCAGGATCAGATGGACTGGAATGTTATCAGCGACAAACCGGGAACATGCCCTCTTTGCAAAATGACACTGGAAGAGGTTACTCTGAAGCAGGCAAAAGAAAATCTTAAGAAAAACGGATTCAAGGTAAAAGAGTAATCTCAGAAAGAAGGATCCCTGCGGCATTCGTGCCGGAATTAAAAGGAAAGCGGGTATAATTTTATCAGCCGTATCCGCTTTTCCATACGGGCATTCGCTTATGAAACAGAAGTTGCACCGCAGAGCAAAAATCTTTTAGCCGCAGGGAAAACCCTTCTTTGCGGCTTTTTTATTATCTTTAATACGCTTAAAATAAATTAGTCTTATGATCAACCCAGGGTTTGCAGACAAACTGAGAAGCGAAGAAATTTATAATATGCAGCAAAAAAGCTAATAATTACTATATAAGGAAGATTCTTAAATGTTCAATTTTAATTTTTACAATCCAACCCGGATATTATTCGGTAAGGACAGGCTTAAGAGTATTGATAAATATGTTCCGGCCGGAGCCACTGTTTTAATAACTTATGGAGGTGGAAGTGCCAAAAAGTATGGTCTTATTGACAAGGTAAGAGCTGCACTGGGAAGCAGAAAGATTTTTGAGTTCGGTGGCATTGAACCAAATCCCCGCTACGAAACTCTGGTAAAAGCCGTTGAAATTGTACGCAGCGAAAATATTGATTTTATACTTGCTGTTGGCGGAGGTTCTGTTATCGACGGAACTAAATTCATAACACTTGCTTCAAACTACAAGAGCGACCCGAGTGATCTGCTGAAATTCGGTTTTACTCCAATTCCTTTTGATGTTGTAAATGAAGTAGTGCCATTTGGTACAGTACTGACACTGCCAGCTACCGGTTCTGAAATGAATAACGGAGCAGTAATCAGCTATGACCACGGTAAATTCCCGGTTATGTGCGAGTTAGCATTTCCCAAATTTTCAATACTGGATCCAACTATTACTTATACCCTTCCAAAGATCCAGGTCGCCAATGGTGTGATCGATGCATTTGTACATACAACAGAGCAATATATTACATTCCCGGTGGATGCCAGAGTTCAGGACCGAATAGCTGAAGGTATTTTACAGACTTTGATTGAAATTGGTGAAACAGCAGTTGCCGAACCCGAAAATTATGATGTCCGCGCAAATCTTGTCTGGAGTGCAACTATGGCGCTTAATGGCTTAATAGGTACAGGAGTTCCCCAGGATTGGTCAACCCATATGATCGGGCATGAGCTTACCGCATTATTCGGCATTGACCATGGTCAGACTCTGGCAATTGTATTGCCTTCCTTACTTGAGGTCAGGCGCTCTCAAAAATGTGCGAAGCTTCTGCAATATGCTGAACGCGTATGGCATATAGA
This sequence comes from Ignavibacteriales bacterium, assembly GCA_050258815.1. Lineage (GTDB taxonomy): Bacteria > Bacteroidota > Ignavibacteria > Ignavibacteriales > SURF-24 > JAAXKN01. Next base: position 5,920 of record JBLMZM010000234.1, on the reverse strand, counting down.
GGATGGCAGTGCAGATGAAAAAATCGATCTGGCAATTAAGAAGACAAGGGAATTCTTTGAAAGCCTTGGCGTAAAGACTTACCTTTCCGAATATGGCGTTACAGCTGATAAAGTGCCGGTGGTTATTGAGCAGCTGAAGGCTCATGGACTGACAGCACTCTCAGAGTCGCAGGATCTGACGCCTGATATAAGCCAAAAGATTCTTGAAAGAGCCATAAAATGACATTGCGAAAGGCAAATACAGTACATCCTGTAACAGCATTGCAAAGCGAATATTCCTTACGGGTAAAATATCTGGAGGCAAATGCAGCGGCAGTTGATGTCCATCTTTCTAAAGAAGATACTGCCCGGATAGAACAGATATTAAAGAAATACCCAAATGTTGGTCCGCGCTATAGTGCAAAGCTTCAAAGTTTTGTAAAAAAATAGAGCTTAAAAAGAAGATTAAATGCGTCCAGGGAGAAAATGATCAGCTTATGGTTCATTTTCTCCTGAATCGCTGGACAAAATTGTTGGCTAATTTTCCGTTAATAGTGATCTCCGGGAATGGTAAAAATGGGGTAAAAGTTCATGTCAATTATGGAGCTTCAGGTCACACCGGGGGGAGGATATTTTTAATCCTCAGCTTTGAGGCTATGCTAAAAATAAAAAACCTGAGAACAGGGAAGACACTATTGCTTTCCGTTTTCCCAGGCTTCATACAGCGTGCAGTATATTAAGGCACTATTCCGTCTGTTGGCCGGAGCCCTGCTTTACGGAGGAATAGACCCTGTCTTTTACACCTTTCCACCATTGTTTTTTAATCTGGATATATTTGGCTTTCTGGGTATCGTTATCCATCGCATCAATAATATCCTTATCAGCCTGCACATCGGCCTTGCTATACTCAGATAATAAGTTCGGATCGGAATCGATATTACTGCTGGTGATGCCTCTTTTCTGTCCGCCTGTAACATCCTGATTACCGGTATTTTTCCTGTCGTTATTAGTCATTCCCGGGTTTTTATTCAGGTAATCCTGTCTGGCCTCAAGTATACTATTGCGGTAATCCACGAGGATTTGAGTAATTTTGTCTGCTATGCCGGATGTCAGGTTCAGTTGCTGAGCAAGATTGTTGGCAAACTGCTGAGCATCATTGCCTGTAAACTGATTCTGAAATGAAGAAGACTGATCCTGGTCCGATGGTGCAGCCGTGTTATTCTGTGCATAGGCCGGTATGCTAATTACAATGAACATCGCCATCAGGCCCAGAACTTTTAGAATATTATAATTTATTTTAATCATTTTCCCTCCTGTTTTGTTTATTTAATCTGCTTTATCATTTTAAGATCATACATGAAATACTAAACCTGGTACAGTTCTTATTTCCTCTGCGTTATATAATTAACAACAGTCATGAGCGGGGAGTAGTTCATATTTTAAGAAATTCCCCTTGCCGGAAGTCATCCGTTAAATACTTCTGCATATAAGATAAAATAAAATTCGGAAGCCGAAAATCAACAAAGGTCATATTAATTGCAGCGGAGGAATTTGGAAGGTAATAGGGTATATCGCCAGGAAATTATTCACATCATAAAACTCCTCGGTCCCAAACTGTAGATGAAGTTACCGGAAACCCGGGATATCCCCGCTAAAGGTTGCAAATTAATTGCATTTCAATTATAATATACCTGCATTAAACTCACTGCTGAATTTTTTTATATTATTTTATTATGAAGCTGGTCTTATGAAAGATGTTCCAAATAAAGGTACCATTGGGCAGATTACTGAACCTCATTACAAGAATCACCTGGAAAATTTGACGGGGATTCTTGATAATGTTTCAGATGCAATTATCTCATTTGATAAAGAGAAGAAAATTATTTTCTGGAACAAAGGGGCGGAAAGGATATACGGCTGGACACAGGAAGAAGCTCTTGGCAGAAATGCGGCTGATTTATTCCGTACAGAAGCTTATGAAGATTTAATGAATAATAAGCTCCGTGAAGTTGACAAAAAGAGAGATATAAAAATTGAGACTGTTCATTATACAAAAGAAAACAAAAGGATCATCGTTCAATCCCATGTCTTTCCAATAAGGGATATTAAAGGAGAAATTACAGGATACAATGCTGTTAATTGTGATATTACCCAAAGCAGGAAAATTGAAGAAGACCTGAAGGACAGTCAGATAAGATATTCGGCTCTTTTTAATAATAAGACTATCGGAATAGCTCATTGCCGCACAATAACGGATGGGGAGGGAATACCGGTTGATTATGAGATTATCCGGATAAATGAAGCTTATACTACAATAACCGGAATAAAAAGGGAGGAGATTGAAGGCAGGCGTGCCCGTGAGGTATTCCCCGGAATAGAAAATTTCTCATTTGATTATATAGCTGAGTATGGGAAGGTGGCTCTATATGGCGGGGAACTCAACTTTGAGGTTTTCTTTGAATCACTTAATCAGTGGCTTTCAATATATAGTTACAGTCCGATGGCAGGCGAGTTTACGGCAATATTCACCGATATTACGGCGCGTAAAAATACTGAAGAGGATTTGAAAACAAGCGAAGAAAATTTCAAGACACTTGCTGATAATATTTCTCAGCTTTCATGGATGACCGATGCAAAAGGATGGTTTTTCTGGTATAATAAGAGATGGTATGATTATACGGGCACTACATTTGAGGATATGAAGGGATGGGGCTGGAAGAAGGTGCATCATCCTGACCATGTTGAAAGAGTAGTCGCAAAAATTCAGCAATCATGGGATACTGGCACTCCATGGGAGGACATATTTCCCTTAAGAGGTAAAGACGGAACCTACAGATGGTTTTTATGCAGGGCTCATCCCATTAAAGACAATGAAGGGAAGGTAATACGCTGGATAGGAACTAATACAGATATAACAGAAAGGCTGGAGATAGAAGAATCCTTAAAATTAAATGAGGCAACGATGGAGGAATTCTTTAATGTATCTCCGGGAATACTTAATCTTTTTGATGATCAGCTATGTTATTTAAAATCAGATCGTATGACGCCTACATATTTCGGATTAGACAGGAAAACAATCGAAGGTAAGCGGGTCTGGGATCTTAATCCACCTTTTGCCGAAGGCTTTCTTGATCCAATGTTAAAAAAAGTGATTCAGTCAGGTAAACCTGAACTGAACCTAATTGTCCCCGGACCAATTCCAAGCAGGAACAATGAAATAGGGTATTGGGCAGTTTCATATTTCCCAGTGCCCTTAAAGAATGGGAAAAAAGGTCTTGGAGTAATTGGAGTAGATGTCACTGATATCAAGAGAGCCGAAGAAGCATTGAAATTAAGTGAGTTTAATTTCAATGAAGCACAAAAGCTTGCCCGTATGTGCAGCTTTAATTTCGATTTTGAGAAACAAACCTTCGATTGGACAGACGAGTTTTTTAATATTTATGAATTGGACCCCCAAAAGAAGTATAGCTCAATAGAAGAATTAACAGAATTAGTTTACCCTGAGGATAGAAGTTACGTGACGGAATCGGTACGTAATGCTATAGTAAATAAAATAGAATCCCTGCAAATGGATTACAGGATAGTTACAGGCCTGGGTAATGTGAAATATGTGCACTACAGGGGGAAACTCTCATATAATGAACTGGGAAAACATACAAAACGCTTTGGTACAATAATGGACGTTACAGAGAGAAAGCTTCAGGAACTGGAATTAAGGAAGACACTTGAAAATTTGGAACGTTCAAATAAAGACCTTGAACAATTTGCCTATGTTGCCTCCCATGATCTTCAGGAGCCTTTAAGAATGATTTCTATATATTCGACAATGCTGGACAGACAACTTAAAGGTGCTTTAGATGACAAAACAAAGCAGAATCTTGAAATACTTATTGAGAGCTCAAAACGGATGCACTTTCTTATTACAGGGCTGCTTGAATATTCGCGTATTTATTCGGACAAGGAGATGTTTGGCTACGTTGATATGAATGAAATTGTGAGCGGGGTCCTGAAAGATCTTTCATATTCTATTCATGAAACAAAAGCTGAAATAAAAATTGAAGATCTGCCAAAAGTAAAAGCAAATCCCGCTCAAATGAAACAACTTCTGCAGAACCTGATTTCAAATGCGATTAAGTTCCGCGGGGATGTGAATCCATCCGTAGAAGTGCTAGCTGAAAAGAAAGAAAAATCCATTGTTTTTTCCGTAAGGGATAATGGAATTGGCATAAGTCCTGAAGACTACGAAAGAATTTTTATTATATTCAAGAGGCTCCACACCAGGGAAGAATATCCGGGTACCGGTATAGGACTTTCGATTTGCAAACGGATTGTTGAACATCACGGCGGCAGAATGTGGATTGAGTCGGAATTGGGTAAAGGAACTTCGTTCAATTTTACCCTGCCGGTATAGAATTCCATCAATAGCGCGATTACAGTTAGTTAACCAGAAATATTTCAGGCTGAAATAAAAGTTTAGAAGTAACTTACACAAGAATAAACAAAAGATAAGGCGATGCAGAACTATAACATTTATCAAAACTCAGCTTTATTAATACTTAGAATAATTACTGCGGCAATATTTTATGTTGCTGCTTATATTAAGTTTCCGTTCTGGTCGAACGCTCCAGAAGGTATATCCGCATTTTTATTATTTACAACAAGGCTGCTTTCCATTGCTGAGCCTCTTGGGGCCACTGCTGTTCTGGTGGGATTTTTAACAAGATGGGCCTCATCGGGACTTGCAATAATTTTAGCAGGTGCAATTATTGTAACAAAATATGTGTATGGAATCGGCTTCGTAATGCCAACCTCGCCTGGATGGAATTTCCCCCTGGCAATGCTTGCAGGATGTTTGATTCTTATTGCTTTTGGTGCCGGAAGATTTTCAGTTGATAATAGAAATAAACAGAATTGACGCGTCCATAAGAGCATAAATAAAACAAATTTCTTATTCGCTAACAGACTGAGTGAAAGCAATGGCAAGGATATTTATTACAGGATCAGCCGGCGGACTTGGGCAGCTGTCGGCAATCTTATTGGCCGGGATGGGGCATAAGGTTGTTTTGCATGCGCGTAATGAAGAGCGCGGACGTGATACGCTGAAAAAAGTGCCGGGAGCGGAGAACGTATTAACAGGAGATCTTTCAAGTATTGAAGAAACAGTTAAACTTGCCAATCAGGTTAATTCACTAGGTTCTTTCGATGCCGTGATCCATAATGCAGGAGTTTACCGGGCTTCAGCTAAAGATATTTTCAGGGTTAATACATTAGCGCCTTATATACTTACGTGTCTCATACAAAAACCGAAGCGGCTGATCTATCTGACTTCCGGAATGCATTTACACGGGCATTCAAAACTTGAGAACTTCAAAGGCGATATCAGCAATATAACTTATTCAGACTCAAAGCTGCATGTGGTGATGCTTTGCATGGCAGTAGCGCGCAGATGGCCGGATGTATATTCCAATGCAGTTGATCCCGGCTGGGTTCCTACAAATATGGGCGGTCCTGGTGCACCGGATGATCTGCAAAAAGGATACGAGACGCAGGTGTGGCTTGCAGTAAGCAATGACGAAAAAGCTAAAACCACGGGTAAGTATTTTTATCATCAGAAAGAAAGAAGTTTTAACCCTGAGGCTGGTGATACCATACTACAGGATAGATTTCTGGAAATATGCAAAGAGATAACAGGAATTTCATTGCCTCAGATATAAATCCTCAGTCATTCTTATCCGGATTTGTTTCGCCCAAACAGGCGGGAACTGTATTGATTCCTTCATCAGCCGGTATGAGCAACTGATTCTTGATAGAATAAATAAAGGAGGAAACTCTGAATTTTGAATTATTGCTCCTTATTTTAATAGCAAATATATCCCAGTTTATAATAAGCTTCATAGCAATATAAATGCATTCCTTGAAAGACTTTAGCCGTCGTCTAGGG
>JBLMZM010000233.1:0-3272 GCA_050258815.1 Ignavibacteriales bacterium | reverse complement strand
GTAATTGTAGCAACTACATTCCGCTGCCATGCAGTTGCTGTAGCACCATTATTACGGTGATCCTGTACGGTACATTCGAAGGAATCCGTTTCAACAGAGGAAAAGCCGTAAGAAGTGAATTTTTCTTTTATCCACTTTACAACGTCCCGGCGGTTGGGCTTTAGTTCGTACCTGTCCTTGAAACTTTGAAGAGCCAGTATAGTGCTTCTTATGCTATCGGCGTTAAGCTGTGAAACAAGTGACTTGGCAAGTGAGTCCAGGGAAAGCGAGCCTGCTGAGCTGCCGGTTGTGCCAGGTTTAATAATCCGGCTTACGTTATTATACCGGTCCTGATTTGAGGACAATATTCTCAGGTCTTTAGTGATAGATGCTGAAGCAGCACCGGGCCCAATAGCCGGAGTTAGGAAAAAGAACAGGACAAAGAAGAGGGGAAAGATTCTACTAAATATAATAGTTTTATTTTCTGCCGGACAATTAAGTTTCATTTTGGTCTCCGCTTTAGTCAGTTGAAAAATGAAAATTGTACCACCATTATTCATACTTAGGCTATTTGAGCCTGATTAGGAAAAATGCCTGAAGGGAAAAATCCCCACGGCTGAATTTATTAAACTTGAGAATTAATGTAAATGATTTATTAAATCATTATCAATTCATGTTTAAGCTATCCGGGAATTTATTTAAGTCAGGTTTTATGGAAAAATAGCATTTCTCTGTGTACTGGTACAATGGATAAAGGAGTAGAATCTTTAATGTGCAGGCACAAAAAAAGCCTGAAATCTTCTGACTTCAGGCTTAATTGTTTGATGGCGGAGAGACCGGAAGAAAGCGTTCTACCATAAAAAGTAGTAAAGACAAGCTGTTTTAGGCACTTTATTAAATCCGATTTCCTCAAAATGTCCTGAAATATTTTTCAACAAAATAAACCTGGGGAATAGATCTTCAAGGACTTTCAACTGTGATCAGTTCATGTTGTTACTTAAGCAGGAGGAGTTTCTTTGAACTTCTGAAGTCCCCAGCCTGGATGGAATATATATACATTCCGCTGGGCAGGGAAGAGGCATCAAACTTTAAAATATATTCTCCTGCACTCTGCTCCTTACTCACAAGCTTCTGTACTTCATGCCCGAGCATATCAAAAACCTTCAGCTCAACCAGTGAAGCTTTGGGAATTGAATAACTGATTGTTGTAATTGGATTAAACGGGTTCGGGTAATTTTGTGAAAGGGAAAATGTACTTGCAATTATTTTATGTTCATCCCATATCCCTGTAATATTGCTGAGATCTGCCCGGAGAAGTGTATGAGTCATTAAATTGTAATCATCACCAAAAATAAAACCTGTATTATCCTTAATCATAATTTTCTTTAATTGTGAACTGATGCCATTCACCTGTACTTCCCACGACTTCCCACCATTCAGGGTTTTTAATATCTTTCCGCTATTTAACTTTTGTGGATCAGCGCAGATAATCCATCCGGTAGTATCATTCAAAAACTTAATGTCCGTGAATGCTCCCATATTCTTAAATTGCTCGTGTTGCCAGGTTTTTCCTCCATCAATTGTTGAATATATAAATCCCGTATCGTGATGCCAGTTTGTACCCACAGCAAATCCTTTATCGGGAGTGATAAAATCAACTCCATAGAGTATCATTGCTAAAGAATCATGATATTGCCACGTTTTACCCCCGTCCGTTGTCCCAAGAATGGCTCCGCTGTCAGTTGCATAGTGGGAATAACTGCAGACAATCCAACCCAGGTTGCGATCTACAAAATCGACATCACTTACGTATGGCAAATAAAAGTTATCTTCTCCCTTTTCCCAGGAACGGCCTCCATCACTTGTATACCACCTGTAGTCGTTGAAAAAGATCCCGTTGTCCTTGTCGAAGAAGTAAATATTATTCCCTCCCGAATAATAGTGTTTCTGAGGAGCCAAAAGTGTCGAGTCCCAGCTTTCCCCGCCATCTAATGTTCGAAGTGAAGTAAAGGTGCTGTCAAAGAAGTTCACATCGACTGTAATTAAATGGTTAGGGTCAAGCGAAAACATTGTAAAGGTTGAATACCTGTTGGTAATCTCTTTCTTCATAGTCTCCCAGTTATGACCGCCATCAGTCGTTTTATATAGTAATTTTACAAAATCAATATGAGGGGTATTGTCATACGTTGTGTATAGCCAACCAATGTTCTTACTTGTGAATGTAATCTGGGCTATCCGGCCTACCGTATCCGGTTTGGGGAAATTTGGGTTAAGTTTTACCCATGTCTGAGCAGAGGCAATAGATGAGATAATAAGAACAGCCAGAACTAAGTTTAACCTGAGCATTGGGAGTCCTCCTGAAAATTTAAGTTATTATGACTTCCTTAATTTTCTATTAAATTAATCTTTTGTAAAAGCTGTTCAAAGATCGGGCCGGAATAAACTGCATGAAAAAAATAATAATCCGGAAGGTAAAATAATATTTAATTATCAGAAATCTGATGATAAATCAAGATTTCTGATAATTAAAACCATGGCAGACCGGGAAAATGGGGGGCGGGTTTTAGGCGGATCTTCTTACCTCTTTCCCTATTCCAAAGAGAAATTCCGGAGCAAAATCTGCACCGTTAGGCCATTCGATTGTGTTGGTATCTCTGTTGTGGAATGCTTTTCTGAAATAAGATTCATCTTTAAGAGGTTCAAACACTTCGCCGTAAAGCTCATTCGAAAAATCCACATCCTTTTCAACCCCATTGCTGAACCTGATTTTTAGATCGTAGCCGTCCTTAAATCCAAAATGCTCAATATGTAAAAACATAAGCATCCTTTAGTGAAGTGGGGAAATATTTTTTAATGATTTTCTCTGCTTTGTCAGCTCCCAGTTTTCAAGAAGCTCATTTCTGTGTTTGTCTGTCCACTCAAAAATCATTGTAAGAGCTCTTTGGGACATTTTACCTTCGACATTTCCTGTTTGTATTTCCACAATTACTTCCTGATCGTGATATCTCGCATTAAATGAGGAGGATTGTGGTCATTGTAGTTCATGAATATTATAATGCCATAAAATCTGCAAATCTCCGGCATAATCTTTTATCCAATTCTTGCAATAAATTACCACAGAAATTTATCTAAATCAAATTTGCCGGAATAATATAATTTATTCTATGTACCATTTAATGGGTAAAGGAAGGGGAGCATGCATTAACGTAAGGGCACAAAAAAGCCTGAAATCTTCTGACTTCAGGCCTTTTTTATGGCGGAGAGACCGGGATTCGAACCCGGGGTAGAGGTTT
>JBLMZM010000232.1:0-22767 GCA_050258815.1 Ignavibacteriales bacterium | reverse complement strand
GTATATTTTGCATTGCCGGTATTTCCAACGAGCCCTATAATTTCCCCGGCTTTGATATATGTTCCTACATTAACCAATTGCGAATCAAGATGGGCATAGTAGAAGCTCTCATTCCTGAGATTACTTATCATGATTATTTTCCCGCCAAGGTTGTCCTCACCCGTACGGGTAACAATTCCATCGCTTGCTGAAACAACCGGAGTCCCTTTTTTAGCAAAAATATCTACTCCTTCATGCCTGCGGTGTCCGCCATCTCTGGAGTCACCAAAGAGTCCGCCAATTGCATCACCGTGTTTATCCCTGATGGGGAAGACGAGGCTTGGAAGAGTCTTGATTATAAGCGTATAGCGCCCTCCGTTTAATAATTCCGGTTGCAGCCTTAATATCAGGGTTTGATCCTTTTTTACAGGATACAGAATACTTAATTCCCTGTTATTCCCGGCAAAAGCAGTCCTTTCCGGCACGTTAGAGGAAACATTTACACTAAACAGGTCCATGAACAAAGCAAGATGTCTGATGGAATCCGTAGTCACCGAAATTGATATTTTTTCGCCTCTCCGGGCTTTAAATCTATAACTGATGGCATCAGTTTTCTCGGTGAAGAAATAGCCATCCTCCCTGAAAGGGAGCAGTATGGAAAGAGAATCGAAAAGTGATTTTTCACCCATTTCTTTCCAGGATTTCCCCATAGAAGTGTTTAATATCCCGGCTTTGCTTATCATTTGTTCATATTTATCTCTGGGACTTTCTTCCTTAAACGAATTTTTGATATTGCTGCAGCCGGCAGCAATAAAGCCCAGTATAACAACAGCGCAGGTAAAAATTGATTTGTTTACATGGGGTAAAACAACTGAATTTATTCTTTTAAACGACATAATTATTCTATTTCAGCGTAATAAATTAGGATTTAACATATAATTCTGCTTAATTACATAAAAATCTTTCATAAAGTTCCGGAATAAGGTCCCCAGAAAAATTTTTGAAATTTATTGAAATATTTAACATTCTGCAACAACAGATGCATTATATATAGATTTCTGAATGGCTGTCAGCTGGGAATTAACTGCCATGGACATTTTTTAGGATTTGAATGTGAAACTAATTGCAGTTGGAAATTGTATTAATATTATAAATCATAAAAAGATTGCATAATCTATATTATTCACGAAATAAAAAGAAAAGCTTGCTTTTTACTCATAAAAATATTATTTATACCGTTTTGTAATTTTTATTTCTTTGTCAGTTTTACATACTATAGGAATGTGAGTTTAATAATCAGGAGTTAAAGACTATTGAAGATAACAAAGCAATTTACTAACAGGGAAAGTCAGTCGCTCGATAAATATTTACAGGAAATCGGAAAAGTTGAGCTTTTAACTGCCGAACAGGAAATTGAGTTAGCCCGCAGAATCAGAAATGGTGATCAGGCAGCTTTGGAAACATTGACAAAGGCAAATTTAAGATTTGTGGTCAGCGTTGCCAAACAATATCAGAATCAGGGACTTTCTTTGGGTGATTTGATTAATGAAGGGAATTTAGGACTAATCAAGGCCGCAAAGAGGTTTGATGAAACTAAGGGATTTAAATTTATTTCCTATGCTGTTTGGTGGATCAGACAATCAATTCTTCAGGCAATTGGAGAACATTCTAGAATTGTAAGACTTCCGTTAAATCGTGTCGGGGTTCTGAATAAAATTGGTAAGGCTTATAACAGCCTTGAACAGGAATATGAAAGACAGCCTAATGCAGATGAATTGGCAAAAGAGCTGGATATGGACGTAAGTGAAGTCACTTATGCCCTTGAAATTGCCGGCAGGCATGTTTCCATGGATGCTCCTTTTTCACAGGGTGAAGACAACAGTAATAATTTACTTGATGTAATTCCCAACGAACAGGAAGCAGCTCCGGATACAAGATTGATGAGCGAATCGCTTAAAAGTGAGATTGAAAGTGCGCTTTCAACACTGACTGAGCGGGAAGCAATAGTTATCCGCTATTATTTCGGATTAGATACTGAAAATTCACTTACTCTTGAAGAACTTGGGGAGAAATTAAATCTTACAAGGGAAAGAGTAAGACAAATTAAAGAAAAAGCACTTCGCAGATTAAGACACGCCTCCAGGAGTAAAAATCTCATGGTGTATCTCGGCTGACCCTGATTCTTTAGTTTTTTGCATTTTTGAATGCCGTTCTCTCCACGAGAACGGTATTTTTTTGCCCTGACATCTTTGCCCCCATTATAACCCAAATTATCCTTCACTAGAGAGAATTAAAATTTACAGAAGAAAGTTTTCTTAAATTTTCGGATATTTAAAGAAATATGGATAAATAATTAGAAATATCCAACCATGGTGAAGTGATGAAGTCTATAGTACTGACACATTTAAAACAACTGGAGATTAAAGAAGTCCCAAAACCGCAATTAATAGGAGATGATGATGTTTTATTAAAAGTAGGAGCCGTTGGTGTTTGCGGATCAGATATTCATTACTTTGCAGAGGGGAGGATTGGTGACCAGGTAGTAAACTTTCCTTTTGTAATAGGGCATGAATGCTCTGCTATTGTGGAAAGCATAGGTAAAAATGTAAAAAAACTGAAACCGGGGGATAAAGTAGCAGTTGAACCCGCAGTTTCATGCGGGAAATGTGACCAATGTCAAATCGGAAGATTTAATACATGCCGTAAGCTGCGATTTCTGGGGTGTCCGGGACAGCTCGAAGGTTGCTTAAGTGAATATATTATAATGCCAGCGGAGAACTGCTTTCTTCTAAACCCTGAATTGACTCTGTCCGAAGGGGCGTTGATCGAACCCTTATCGATAGGTGCATATGCCGTGTCATTTCTTGAAAATTCCAGGGCTGAAAAAGTAACAATTCTGGGAGCCGGGCCTATCGGTTTAAGTGTCTTATTATCTGTAAAATCTAAAGGCGAAAAAACTATATTTGTTACGGATAAGATTGACAGGCGGCTTGAAGCTGCAAGGGAGATTGGCGCCGATTGGTCAGGCAATCCGGAAAATGTGGATATTGTGGAAAGGATCCGGGATGCGGAGCCTCTGTTAATGGATGCAGTTTTTGAGTGCTGCGGCAAACAGGAAGCTTTGGACCAGGCGATCGACCTGCTCAAGCCGGGCGGGAAGCTTATTATGGTAGGTATCCCAAGTGAGGACCGGGTTGATTTTGATGTAAGCAAGATGAGAAGAAAGGAAATTGTTATACAGAATGTACGCCGCCAGAACATGGCAATTGCCGATGCAATTAAAGTACTTGAGGAAAACAGGACTAAAGCAGGTTTGATGATTACCCATAATTTCAGTCTTTTCGAATCACAAAAGGCTTTTGAACTGGTTGCGGGCTATAAGGATGGAGTCATAAAAGCAATGATCCGGTTTGAATGACTGCGGATGGATAGGATAGTGGTTTATTAAGACATAATAATATAGCTTTATGGAGTCACAAAATGAGCAAATATGCAATCGGGTTGGATTTTGGTACAAATTCCTGCAGGGCACTGATTATAGATCTGCTGGATGGTAAGGAGGTAGCACTCAGTAAGTGTGATTATCCCTCCGGTGATAACGGAATTCTGACGGATCGGTCCAACCCTGCGGTAGCCAGACAGAATCCCGGTGATTACACAGAGTCAATGACAAAAGCAGTTAAAAACGCTGTTGATAAGGCCAAGGCAGGTCATGGTGAATTTACTGTGTCAGAAATTATAAGTATTGGTGTTTGTGCTACCTCATCCAGCATTCTTCCAGTCGATAAAGAGTGTATTCCGCTTTGCTTTCATGAGAAGTTTAAGGATAATATCAACGCCATGGTCTGGTTGTGGAAGGATCATTCCAGTTATGAAGAAGCTGAAAAGATTACCCGTCTGGCAATGAAGCAACATCCCGAATATCTTTCCAGGACAGGAGGAGCATACTCTTCCGAATGGTTCTGGAGTAAAATTTTGCGCTGCATAAATATCGATCCAAAGGTGTTTGAGGCAGCATTCAGTTTTCTGGAACTATGTGACTATATTCCGGCTATTCTTGCGGGGATATCAGACCCTATGGAAATTAAGCGGGGGGTGTGTGCTGCCGGGCATAAGGCAATGTATAATCAGAAATGGGGTGGTTTGCCGTCACCCGAGTTTCTGGCGTCCCTTAATCCAGCTTTACCGGGTCTGAGAGACCGTTTATATAAAAGGGCTTATCCATCGGACCAGATTGCCGGGCATTTATCCAAAGTATGGGCGGGAAAATTGGGTTTATCTGAGAATGTTACTATTTCTGTCGGCTGTATAGACGCTCATGCCGGAGCTGTGGGTGCCGGAATAAAACAGGGAGTAATGGTAAAAATGCTGGGTACAAGTACTTGCGATCTTATGATTTGGCCGAAAAATAGAGAAATCGCCGATATCCCGGGGGTTAGCGGTATTGTCCCGGATTCAATAATTCCGGGTTTCTTCGGAATTGAAGCCGGACAAGCGGCAGTAGGGGATATATTCCTTTGGTTTGTAAAACATCTTACTCCCGATACTTATGGTCCAACAGTTGAGGATAAGTTTAAAAATCTTGAAATGAAGGCTTCTGCTCTTATACCAGGAGAAAGCGGTTTGCTGGCACTTGACTGGAATAATGGAAACCGTTCTCTGCTTATGGATCCGCGCCTGAGCGGGCTGCTAATCGGCCAGACACTGCATACCGAAGCTCACGAGATTTACAGGACTTTAATTGAAGCAACAGCATTCGGAGCTTTAAAGATTATAAAAAGATTTGAGGAATATGGCCTAAGTATTGATAAAATAATTATTTGCGGGGGATTGGCTGTTAAAAGCTCAATGCTTTCCCGGATATATGCTGATGTATGCGGAAAAGAAATGATGCTCACAAATAGTGAGCAAACAGGAGCTTTGGGAGCGTCAATTCTTGGCGCAGTTTCCGCCGGGGAAGATGTGGGAGGTTTTCCCAGTGTTCAGAAGGCGCAGGAAAAGATGACCGGCATTAAAAAAGTATTTAGTCCTGACGCCGGGAATACCATGGTTTATAATAGATTATTTGATTTGTATGAGCAACTTTATGACTCTTTTGGTACAGGAGGACAAAATAATAAGCTGAACCTTATTATGAAAGAGCTCATGGCACTTAGCGAAGAACAGAAAAGAGGGTAGTAACTGGTATAATAATTATTATTGTTCAACAAAATATGGAGAAATATTGAAGCCCAGGAGATCAGTTTTATCAGTACCGGGACACGTGGAAAAAATGCATCTTAAAGCAAATCAGACCGTGGCCGACAATATAATGTTAGATCTGGAAGATAGCGTTCCGCCGGATCATAAAGAATCTGCCAGAAATACAATAATAAAATCGTTAAAAAATACTGATTGGAAGGAAAAACAGCTTTCCGTCAGGATAAATGGTCTTGATACTCCCTTTGCTTATAAGGACATAATTGCTGTTGTTGAGAGTGCAGGAAATCTTTTGGACACAATAGTGATTCCCAAAGTGCAGAATGCGGGAGATGTTTGTTTTGTAAGCAGGCTGCTTGACGGAATAGAAATGCATATGGGATTTAAGAACACCATTGGAATCGAAGCCTCGATCGAAACTGCCGAAGGTTTGAACCAGGTTGAGAGTATTGCCCGTGCAAGCAACAGATTGAAAACCCTTGTCTTCGGAATTGCAGATTTTTCAGCGTCAATTGGTGCCCGGCTTGTTTCTATTTCGGGACATGGAGAGGCTGAGAGTGAAATATATCCAGGACACAGATGGCATTATGCACTGAGCCGGATGGTCGTAGCGGGCAAAGCTAATGGCCTATTGGTAATTGATGCCCCATATGGTAATTACAGCGACCAGCCCGGTTTAGAAGATTCGGCCAGAAAGGCCAGTGCTTTAGGGTGTGACGGAAAATGGGCTATTCATCCTTCACAGATTGATACAATAAACATGGTATTTTCACCTTCAACGGAAGAAATTGAACGGGCACTTCGAATAGTCCAGGCACATACTGACGCTGAAAGCGGCGGTTTGGGAGCGGTTGCGCTTGATGGCAGAATGGTTGATCGTGCGACTATAAGGATGGCCAGGAACTTACTGGATAATGCCAGATATTTAAAACTGATTTAATAATTAAAAAACAGAGGAAGGGGCACAGTATTTTGTGCCCCTTCCTGTTATTTACTTCTTATAATAGCTCATAGCTTCAGGCATTTCATCCTTTATCTTCTGAATTCTGGTGGCATCTGAAGGATGGGTGCTCAGAAATTCCGGGGGAGCGCCCTGGCTTTGCGCAGCCATTCTCTGCCAGAAGTCGAGAGCTGTGTGTGGATCGTAACCAGCCATCGACATAAAAATGAGTCCCAGGTGATCGGCTTCACTTTCCTGGAGCCGGCTGAACGGCAGCAGTACACCAACCTGTGCTCCCAGTCCAAAAGCAGTCATCCAGAGCTGTTGCGTAGCCTGGGGTTTATTCTTAAGAGCTTCAGAAAGAGCCATTCCACCCAACTGTGTTACCAGCCCTTCGCTCATCCTTTCACTCCCATGTTCAGCAACCGCATGTGAAATCTCATGTCCTAAAACAACGGCCAGGCCCGCTTCATCTTTTGTAACTGGCAGAATTCCAGTATATACGACTACTTTTCCACCAGGCATACACCAGGCATTTACCTCGGAGCTTTCCACGAGGTTAAATTCCCAGTTATACCCCTGGAGTTCCTTGGACAGGTTGTGCTCAGCAAAATACTTTTCAACTGACTGCTGAATCCTGCTTCCAACTCTCTTTACCATCTGCGTCTGATCGCCGTTAGTACTTAGTTTATGTGACTTCAGGAAATCACCATATTCCTGAAAGCTCATTGATAACATTGTAGATTTCGGAACCAGGTCGAATTGTTTTCGCCCGGTAATGGGAACAGTACTGCATTCCAGGGAAAAGAAAGAAGATATCAATATGACAAACACAAAATATTTTATTTTTTTCATAATTATTAGCCCTTAAAAATTATCGAAGAATAATTGTAAAATCTCTTATACTATCAAGTTAATAAGCTACAAATTTAATTCCAAATAATTAAATTGCCCTCCGGAGCTAAATGTCATGTATTAAGGCTTATTAAAATTCCCTTTTCAATTTTACTTTCTTTTTGTAATTTTCAGTTAGAAAATTTACAGATACGTTTTCCAATTAAATAACTACATCATTCAGAATCATTAAAGCTCTGCCTCAAAATGGGAGAATACCCGACATACGGACAATACAACCCTGAACAGGAAGAAGAAACTATTGTAGGGTTACCATTCAAGGTTGTGCTTTTCAATGACGACTGGCATACTTTTGATGAAGTAATTGCTCAATTAATCAAAGCAGTCAGGTGTTCTTTTGAAAAAGCCAGGGATTATGCTTTTGAAGTGCATACGAAGGGGAAAGCCGTTGTTTTTGACGGTATGCTCCAGGAATGCTTAAAGGTTACCTCTGTACTTGAGGAAATTGCATTAAATACTCAAATAGTTTCTTAGTTTAGCTGCTGAACCGCTATTCAAATTTCATTCCGGAGTATTATACATTTTAGCTTAAAAATCGTATATTTAAAGGTTAAATATTACATTTTGGGGCCGTCCAGAATAAAGGACGGTTTTTTAATTAAACTAAACAGTATCTGTAAGACAAAGCAAAAGTAGGTTGAAAAATGCAAATAGGTCTGGTAGGACTACAATTTTCCGGAAAAACTACACTATTTAATACTCTGACAAAAGCAGAAGAAAACGAATCAGCACAGCAGGGGGATAAGGCAAATCTGGCAGTGGTTAAAGTGCCGGACGAAAGGTTAGATAAGGCAACGGCCATATTCAATCCTCCCAAAAAAGTAAATGCAACAATAGAAATTTATGATATCCCCGGTTTAAGGGTATCGGAAGATGGCAAAGTAAAGATTACGGCCGAATTTCTGAATAATGTTAAGAATAATGATGCCCTGTTCTATGTGATAAGGCAATTCCATAATGATGCTGTTCCTCACCCGGAAGGCAGCATAAATCCATTGAGAGATATTCAATTCCTGGAAACAGAGTTCTTGCTTACAGATATGGCACTTCTTGAAACAAGGAAGGAAAGATTACAAAAAGATCTGCAAAAATCTAAAAATGAACAGGCCAAAAAAGAATTACCCCTTATTGAAAAGTGCCTGGAGCACGTTGAAAAAGAGCTTCCCCTCAGGCTTCTTACGTTTGATGAATCTGAAAAAAAGATTCTGGCATCTTATCAGTTCCTGACATTAAAACCGTTGGTTATCGCAGTAAACTTTGATGAGGATTCTATTGCTGAAGTTGACAAAGTACTTAGCGAAATTGACAAGGCCTCTGACAAGTATAAACTGCCGTTGATCCCTTTCTTTGCAAAATTCGAATATGAACTGTCGCGTATGAATGATGAGGAAGCTAAAATATTCATGCAGGATTTTGGAATATCGGAATCTGCTCTGGATAAAATATTGAAAACTTCTTATCAGGTACTTGGACTTCAGTCATTTCTGACTGTGGGAGAGGATGAATGCAGGGCCTGGACCATAAAGAAGAATATGACAGCACAGGAAGCTGCCGGAGTAATACATACGGATTTTTATAATAAATTCATTCGTGCTGAGGTGGTCCATTATGATGATTTTATGCACTATGGATCGTTTGCCAAATGCAAGGAAGCCGGGGTTTGGCGCCTGGAAGGTAAAGAATATATAGTTAAAGACGGCGATATCTTATCGATACGTCATAGTTAATTTTTTTTAGAATAAAAGGACATAATGTGAAGGATATAAAAGATAATATCAGGAATATTGCTATTGTTGCTCATGTTGATCATGGAAAGACTACGCTGGTAGATTATATGTTAAAACAAACCGGTGTTTTTAGAGCAAATCAGACAGTTGAAAAAAGAATCATGGACTCAAATCCGCTTGAAAAGGAAAGAGGTATTACGATTCTTGCTAAAAATACCAGTATCAGGTATAAGGATGTAAAAATAAATATTGTGGATACACCTGGTCACGCTGACTTCGGTGGTGAAGTTGAAAGAACTCTGAGAATGGTGGATGGAGTTCTTTTGCTCGTTGATGCTGCTGAGGGACCACTTCCGCAGACAAAGTTCGTTTTGAAAAAGTCTTTGGACCTGGGTTTGAAACCTATTGTTGTTATTAATAAAATAGACAGAAAAGATGCACGCCCTGATGTTGTTCTGGACGAAGTGTTTGAACTATTCATGTCGCTGGGTGCAACTGATGAACAGCTGGACTTCCCTTTCGCGTATGCAATAGCAAAGCAGGGAGTTGCAAAACTGCGGCTTGAAGAAGAAGCCGTTGATCTTCAGCCACTGTTTGAACTTATAATTAATAAGGTGCCAGCTCCAAGAGTTAATCCTGATGATCCATTCCGTATGCTCATCAGCGCGATAGATTATAATGATTATCTGGGAAGAATAGGAATAGGTCTCGTACACAGCGGTTCTCTGAAAGTAGGAGATAACGTTGTTTTGATAAATAAAGAAAAAGATATTCATAATGGGAAAATCACAAAGCTGTATACCTTTGACAACCTCAAAAGAGCTGAAGCTGAAGAAGTATTCGCAGGAGATATTGCTGCAGTTGCAGGATTCGAAGATGTAAATATCGGAGAGACAATTGCAAGTCCGCTTAAACCCGAGGCAATTCCATTTGTTGACGTTGATGAGCCGACAATTACAATGAATTTCATGGTCAACAACTCTCCCTTTGCCGGCCTGGAAGGTAAGTATGTGACGACCAGAAACATCAGCGACAGACTGAGCAGAGAACTCAGGTCAAATGTAAGTCTGCGGGTTGAAATGACAGAGTATCCGGATATTTTCAAGGTCAGCGGACGAGGCGAACTTCACCTTGGAATATTAATTGAAAATATGCGCAGAGAGGATTATGAGCTGGCAGTGAGCAGACCTCAGGTGATTCTCAAAAAAATTGATGACGTAATTGCTGAACCGATTGAACACGTGGTGATTGACGTGCCTGAGGAATTTGTTGGTGTTGTAATTGAAAAGCTCGGAAAGAGAAAAGCTGAATTGAAAAATATGATCCCATCCGGAACCAACACACGACTTGAGTTTCTTATACCAACAAGAGGTCTTATTGGTTACCGTACTGAATTCATGACAGATACAAAGGGAACCGGCATTATTCACTCTAATTTCCACAGCTATGAACCTTACAAGGGAGATATTTTACAGAGACAACGCGGTGCACTGATTGCTATGGAAACCGGAGTTGCATCGGCTTATGCAATGTTCAAACTTCAGGAACGCGCTGTATTTTTTATCGATCCCGGTACCAAGGTATATGAAGGAATGGTTGTGGGTGAGAATTCCAGAAATATGGATATGCGTGTAAATGTTACTAAAACCAAACAGCTGACAAATATGCGTGCATCTGGCGCAGATGAGGCAATCAGGCTGGAACCAGCAAGGCTGCTTACTCTTGAACAGGCGATTGAATGGATCACTGATGATGAGTTTGTTGAAGTTACTCCTGATTCAATCCGAATCAGAAAGAAACATCTTACTGAAATGGATAAGAAGAATGCACGGATAGCGCAGAAGAAGAGCGAAACAGAGATTTCTTGATATAATAAGTCATAATTAATAAAACTACTAATCAGGGAAATAATTTGCAGGATACCTTTTTAACATTGTTTGAAAAGGTATTTTGTTTAGAGGAGGTAAAATGTCAAAAGAAGCGATCGAAGGATTAAAACCTGAAATTCTATGGCAGAGATTCTATGAAATAAGTCAGGTTCCACGTCCTTCAAAAAGTGAAGGAAAGGTTAGGGAATACCTTCGTAAAGTAGCTAATGAGACTAATCTCTCATTCAAGGAAGATGAGGTAGGCAATATTGTAATCTCTGTGCCTGCGACTCCAGGATATGAAAATTCACCAACGGTTGTTCTGCAGGGACATGTGGATATGGTTTGTGAAAAGAACAGAGGAACTGATCATGATTTTGAAAACGATCCAATTATTCTTGTAAGGGATGGAGAATGGCTTAAAGCCCGTGGAACTACCCTTGGAAGTGATAACGGAATTGGAGTTGCTGCAGCACTTGCGGTAATGACTGACAAAAGCCTGGTGCACGGTCCCATTGAATGTCTTTTTACAATTGATGAGGAAACCGGACTAACCGGTGCAAACAACCTGCAGCCTGGTTTTATTACGGGGAAAACACTTCTTAACCTGGATTCAGAAGAGGATGGAACATTTTATGTAGGCTGTGCCGGTGGAATAGATACGCAGGGCACTTTTGCCGTTGATTACTCGGAAAAGGTTGAAGGTTATTCTACTTACAGCATCATGGTATCGGGATTAAAGGGTGGGCATTCGGGATCCGATATCGATGCCGGAAGAGGTAATGCAATAAAGCTTTTAGGAAGATTATTGAAAGAGCTGGATGGGACCGGATATCTTCTGGCACATATTGAAGGGGGAAGCAAAAGAAACGCAATCCCCAGAGAAGCAGAAGCAATAATTCTCCTTAAAGAATCAAAAGAAAAGAAAGTTCTTAAACTCATAAAAGAATTGGGCTCTCAATTCCAGGATGAGTTTAAGGTTACAGACGGCGGTGTCAAAATTGAAATGACAAAGAAGGAGCCGGGTGCTAACAAAGTATTTAACAGAAAATTACAGAAAAAGATGGCTGATATACTCCTGGGAATTCCTCATGGAGTAGTTTCTATGAGTGCCGA
Organism: Ignavibacteriales bacterium; assembly: GCA_050258815.1. GTDB lineage: Bacteria > Bacteroidota > Ignavibacteria > Ignavibacteriales > SURF-24 > JAAXKN01. The sequence goes on along the minus strand of JBLMZM010000232.1, from coordinate 11,023 downwards.
AATTCCGGGACTTGTTGAGACTTCAACCAATTTAGCCACTGTTGTAACTGAAAACGGATCCATAGTTATAGGTACAAGTCAGAGAAGCTCCATTGAAAGTGCAAAAAAATACATTGCCGACAGTGTTTCCGCGGTTTTCAATCTAGCTGGTGCCGAAGTTTTACAGACAGATGGTTACCCCGGATGGAAACCGGATCTGCAGAGTAAAGCATTGAGAGTTTCACAGAAGATTTACGAAGTTCTTTTCAACAATGAACCTGAGGTAAAAGCAATTCATGCCGGACTTGAATGCGGTATATTAGGGGCCAAATATCCAGGACTGGATATGATTTCTTTCGGTCCTACAATTACAGGTGCACATTCACCGGATGAACGCGTAAATATAGAATCTGTAGAAAAATTCTACAGACTGTTATCAGGTATTCTGGCAGAATATTCTACAATGAAAGGTTAAGACTTTATAAAGCCGTATAATTTTTATACGGCTTTAGTTTATTATAAATAAAAAAGGATTATATTTACTCTTATTAAAAAATTCTTTAACAAACCTTTTTAACAATGAAAAGAGAACTGAAACTCTACAATGTCCCTCACATTGAATCCATACAGGATATGGTCCTTCAGAGCGCGTCAAAATACAGTTCCAAACTGGCTCTCGAGGATTTAAACAGCACACCAATTTCTAAAGCCACTTATTCTGAACTCCTGGATAATATACTCAAATTCGGTAAAGCGTTGAAGAAGGCAGGAGTAAAAGAGAGGAGCCATATCGCAGTTATCGGTGAGAACCGGGTACAATGGGCAATCAGTTATCTGACAGCTGCATGTTTTAACTATGTAATTGTTCCTATCGACAAGAATCTTAACGTTAGTGAAATATTGAATATTATTCATGAATCAGACGCAGAAGCCATTATATTTTCCGATTCGTTTTCCCAGATTCTTTCCGAGAAGAAGGCAGCTCTTAAGAAATTAAAATTCTTCATTGCTATGGATCCACTTTCGGAACAAGATGGTTTTTTATTTATGAAAGAACTGGTCGACAGGGAAGATGCCGTGTTAGCCGACATGCCGAAAATTGACCCGGATGCGCTTTTTGAAATTATATTTACTTCAGGCTCTCTGGGCAGGGCAAAGGGAGTCATGCTGAGTCAGAGAAATCTGGCATCCAATCTGATAGATATGGTTAGTATGCTTTTTATGCATCCGGAGGATAGGTTCCTTTCGGTTCTGCCGACTCATCATACATATGAGTGTACTTGCGGAATGTTGTGCCCTTTATACTGTGGATCCTCGGTGCATTATGCCAGATCTCTAAGAACAGTTGTTGATGATCTGCAGAAAGTAAAGGCCACTATGCTGCTGGGTGTTCCTCTTTTATTTGACAAAATGTTCAAAAGAATATATAAAACCATCAATGAAAAAAAGGTGACTTCTGTAATCATTAAACCGATGATCAAGGCTACCGATGTGCTTGAAAAAGTTGGGTGGAAGAATTCAAAGAAAAAAATATTTGCTGAAATTCATAAGAAATTTGGCGGTTCGATCAGGATATTTATTGCAGGCGGGGCGGCTCCGGATCCCCTGGTTGCCAAAGGGTTACGTGAATTCGGATTTTCATTCCTTCAGGGATATGGACTTACTGAGACATCCCCTATATTAGCATTAAACCAATACGACCGGTATAAAGATAACGCTGCGGGTTTGCCGCTTCCGAATGTGGAAATTAAGATATATGAACCTGACGCCGAAGGCAACGGTGAGATATGGGCTAAAGGCCCAAATGTTATGCTGGGTTATTATAAAAATGATAAAGCCACGGCTGACAGCTTTGTAGATGGATGGTTCAGAACAGGAGATATCGGCTACTTTGATGAAGAGGGTTTCCTTCACATCAGCGGAAGGAAAAAGAATGTTATTATATCAAAAAGTGGAAAGAATGTATTTCCTGAAGAGATTGAGGATATACTAAACAGAAGTCCTTACATTCTTGAATCCTTTGTTTATGGGGAAGAGGATACAAAGCAAACAGAAATTATTGCTGCGCAGATCGTTGTGGATGCTGAAGCATTTATTGAGATTTCCGAATCCAAGAATGTTAAGATTACAAGTGAGCTGCTCAATGAGGTCATATGCCAGGAAATTGAAAAGGCAAATAAACTGTTATCTTCTTATAAACAAATAAAAAAATTCTATATAAGGGATGAGGAATTCGAAAAGACAACTACACAAAAGATTAAAAGATACTTAATAACAAAAGAATAAAATATCAGACCGGAGAGTATCCCTCCGGTCTGAACCCTGCTGTTAACTTCCTGTATTATCATTACATATAAAACAATTGCATTCCTTGTATATTTCCTCGTAACCATAATCTATGGTAAGTTCTTCATTCTTAATAATATCTTTTATTGAGACTAGCCTGAGGGACTTTTTGCTTCGTCCCTTTACAATACAATTTGGTTCACAGGAATGATTAATATATTTAATCTTTTCGGAGCGGCTGGCATCAATGTAGCTGGTTCCGTTATAAAAAATATATACATTATTTTCTTCAGTCTCCCGTCTGATGGATTCTTCCAGTCCTATCACTTCGCCTTCAATAATGAGAATGAGCTCACCGGCAGGGATATTAGCATTTGCGAAAATGCCGTAGCCATGAATACCTGAGTCCTTAACTTCAACAATGTCGGATTTATCTTTTCTAATTTGTGCCAAAATGTTTGATCCTTAAATGTTCAATACTGTTGATTAATATGGACTCCATACCGGAATGGGGCAGAACAGGATATGGATACCCATCACTTTGTTCATTATCCTGGGAATAGCTGAATTCTTCAAGCAAATTGTTCTTATTATCGTAATAAACTATTTCTAATATAGAATATCTCAAAAGGTTTTTATTTATAAGATAATGGGTTTTTACTCTATATACTTTGTTGCTTACACTGTCAATTTGAATCGGGGCTTTGTAGGTTTCCAATCCCCAAACAAGTATTTCATCATTTCCAATTCGTTTTATTGTGCTTGTATCGATCCTTACGTCAGAATTATTCTGATGAATAATTTGTATCCAGTTCAAGGGGGTTCCCTGTGAATAAACAGCCTGCGAAATAAAAACTATGCACGTCAGGACAAATATGCGTCTCACAAAATCTTCCCATTGTTGTGGTTTAAAATAGTTAATAAATGTAATAAATAAAAAGTGCTGAATTTAAATTATATTTATTCTATCCGATAATAAAGTATAAAAGCAGATGTTCTATTCAACAATCAGTAAAGGTTTCATGTAACTCATTCAGCATACATGGTCGGATAAAATGAAAAAAGAAACAGAATTTGAAATTGAGAGAGGATTAAAGCACGGTCTTTTCAGGACATATTATACCAGCGGAGCCATTCGGACAGAAAAGTATTATGTTAATGGTAAAATTGAGGGTGAGGTGAAGCTGTTCCATGAGAATGGGACTTTACAGGAATTTATTACTTATAAGGGCGGCAGGAAGAATGGACTTGCCCGGATATTCTATGAAAACGGAATGCCCAAAATAGAAATTGAGTTTAAGGAAGATGTACAGGATGGCATCACAAAATATTATTTTGAAGATGGACAACTGAAAACAGAAATTAATTACAAGGAAGGGGTAAGGGACGGTTCTACAAAAGTATATTTCAGGACCGGATCACTAAAAAGTGATGAAAACCTGGTTGATGGAAAAAAGGAGGGACTCAGCAAAACCTTTTATAGAAGCGGATCCTTGAAGGGCGAGTGGTTTTATAAAAATGGGGTCCCGGAAGGAACCTCAAAATTTTATTATGAAAATGGGGCATTGCTGGCTGTAAAGAACTTTAAGAATGGAAAGGATGATGGGCTGACCCGAATATATTTTGATAATGGCCAGCTCAAGGAAGAAATATCATTTTGTGATGGTGTAAGGAACGGAGTCAATAAAATTTATCATAAAGATGGGACTCTAAAAGAAGAAGTTCAATACAATAATGGCATGAAGAATGTTTCTTTGGAAGCAAACAGCTTTATGCTGGACAGAGAAGGTCGTTTTGATGAGATTACAACGGTGCAGGAACCCGAAATTATAAATAAGAAACCCGTAAGGGAAAACCCTGCAAAAGTACAAAACAATGGTATCAGGACATCGACTTTTATCTGGATTTTGGGAGGTGTCTTTGTAACAATTTTTCTGGTTTATATCATGCTGATTCACTTTTTTTCACTTTGATACAATGTCCTGATGCTCTCATCAGGACATTGTATCAAAAAACGACAGGTTATGTCCTTTTCCCTAACTCATGGTCCAGGAAAAAGATGCCATTGTGGCTGTCTCCAATAAATTTTAACTTCTCAACTATCATTTCAGCAGTAGCTATCTCCTCAACCTGTTCGTTAACAAACCAGATCAGGAAATTATTGGTGGCATGATCTCTTTCGGAGATGCATAGGTCTGCAATCTGATTAATTGATTCTGTAATTTTGAGCTCATGGTCCAGGATCTGTTGAAAAATATCGAGAGGCGAACCCCATTTAATCTGAGGAGCAGCAATATTATCCAGAGCGATTTTGGCATTTACCTGGTTCAGATATCCGAATAATTTCATGGCATGCGTCATTTCTTCGTCGGCCTGCAGTTTCATCCATCTGGCGAATCCATTGAAATTGACGTGATCAAAGTGAGCTGATACGGCTAAGTACAGATACCATGAATAGATTTCGGAATTCATCTGTTTATTCAAGGCCATCTGGATCTTTTCATTGAGCATGGTTCCTCCTGTGAAATATTAGATAAGAACTGTTTTAACTTGAAATTATTAAAAGTTATTTAATAATTATACTAAACACAATATCTCAGGCTTAATTACATCCGAATATTTTTCGTATTTATTTTGCCCTGACTTATTCGTACTTTTGCACTGGCAATTTCAACAATTATTAAAGTAATTCTTATGAAAATAGCTTTTGTACAGTATAATCCGGAATGGGAATCAAAAGAAACAAACCGGGACAAGCTGGACCAGCTTCTTGAAAAGAATCAGGATAATTATTCACTGATTATTTTTCCCGAAATGACACTTACCGGTTTTACAATGGATTCTTCCCAATTTTCAGAAGGCGAGGACGGAGAAACCTGCAGGTATTTCAGGAATATGGCTCAAAAGTATGACAGTGATATAATTGCTGGGTTTATTGAAAATGATATGGGCAAAATCTATAATACTTTAATTCATCTGGATAAAAACGGTATACTTGTAAATAAATACAGGAAAATACATCCTTTTTCCTATTCTGGTGAGGATGTAAATTATTGCAGGGGAGACAAGCCTGTTGTTACGCGGGTTGAAAATATGAATATCGGCTTATCGGTTTGTTACGACCTGAGATTCCCTGAACTTTTCAGACATTATGCCAAAGCCAGGGCGGAATTAATTGTTGTTATTGCCAACTGGCCGGTAAAGAGAATTGAGCACTGGAAAACACTTCTCAGAGCCAGGGCAATTGAAAATCAGTGTTATGTTGTCGGTGTAAACCGGGTCGGTAATGATCCTGGCAATCAATATAATGGATTTAGTAGTCTTATTTCGCCCATGGGCGAAGAAATAGTCTCGGCAATGGATAAGGAAACTGTACTTAAGGCGGATATAAGTGCTGATTTTGTAAATGAGGTTAGGGCAAAACTGCCATTCCTCAAGGATATGACTTTATTGTAGCCGCTATTTAACATAAAAATGTACTTTTTAATGAATGTGGCGTTTTTTTACTAAATAAATAAAGATAGTTGCCGATAATATGACGTTCTGTATTTAAAATTGTGCAGAAAACAGGTAGTAATCATTTTTAACCTTTAAATACGGATGGAGCATGCAGAATAATTCGAACCAAAGTATGTATAATGAATGGACAATTGAAAAAGGCGATTACGTCAGGAAAGATCTTTCAAAACAGGACAAGTATTATAAACAGAAGATGAGTTTATTTACTAAGGTTTTGATTACAAGTTTAAGTGTTCTTGTGATAATTTTAGCGATCATTTTGAAGACGAAAATATAGGCGATCCTGCCAGAACACTTGTCTTTGCATCTAAATATTTAATCTTGCTCTTAATTTTATATTAAGAGCAAGCATTAAATCCCACACCTTCCCGGATCAATTTATCAAGGTAACGGTACGTTTAATGAGCCTTTCAAAGGTATTCTTCACCATATTGGCCGTTTCAGTGACATCATTATGGGAAAGTTTGACCGGAGATATACCGGCGGCATAGTTAGTAATGCATGAAACAGTTGCAGTTTCCATCCCAAGATAGCATGCATATGCAGCCTCATGCACGGTGGACATACCAACCGCATCACCACCAAATCTGCTAATCATCTTAATTTCAGCTGGAGTCTCATAGCTGGGTCCCTTCGTATACCAGTAAACCCCTTCGCGCAAATAAATTTTTTCCTCAAGAGCAGCGTTACGTATGCAATCATTCAGTTCAGGGGAGGGAAATGCAGCAAAACGGTCTTTTGCTTCAGGTGAAGCCAGCCCAATTATACTTTTCAGCTCCTTCTTGATATTAAATGCATTAAAAGAGGTGTTCAGCATCAGGTCCCCGGGATTAAACATCGGGTTAATACCACCTGCGGCATTAGTAAGGATAATCTTTCTACATCCCAATTGTTGGGGTATAAAAACAGGAAGTATGCATTCATTGATCCTGTATCCTTCATAAAAGTGAACACGACCCTGGAATAGCAGCAGTTTTTTGTTCTCATATTGAGCGAAATGAACCTTTCCCTCGTGCCCCTGAACCGTTGATTGGGGATAGCCGGAAAGGGAAGAAGTGCTGATAGTTTTAATTGTCCTGACACTATTGGCGAAATCGCCGAGTCCGCTTCCCAGAACAATTGCCACATCCGGAATGAATGGAGCTTCTGATTTCAGCTGCTGAATTAAAGCAGCATATTTTTGCGTTAAATTTATCATATGGTATTTTTTGTATTAAAATAAAATTCCGCCTAAAGTTGCCGTCATCAATGTGGCCAGAGAACCTCCTATAACCGCCTTGATGCCAAGCTTTGCAATGTCGCTTCTGCGCTTTGGTGCAAGAGGACTGATTCCGCCGATCTGAATAGCAATTGAACTGAAATTTGCAAATCCGCATACAGCATATGTTGCCATCAGAATTGATTTGGTATCCAGCATTTGTTTTAACTCTATCATTTTTGCCATATCGACGTATGCCACAAATTCATTTAGAACGAGTTTAGTGCCTATCAGACTGCCGAACTGCATGGCGGAATTCCAGGGAACACCGATCGCAAGCGCCAGATATTGCAAAGTCAATCCCAATAAAAGCTGAAGATTCAAAGGCTGATGGAAATTTGCCATCAGTATCCTGTTTAAGCCCGTAATTTCACCTAAGCCTTGGAACAGGTAATTAGCAAGTGCAATCAGTGCTATAAAGGCGATCAGCATGGCTCCCACATTCAGGGCGAGCATGAGACCGTCACTTGCACCTACTGCAGCTGCATCCAGGAAATTTGCGGCATTTTTTTCTACAGGGACCTTTACCTCGCCCTTAGTCTCAGATTCCTCTGTCTCGGGAAAAATAATTTTGGCAATCAGCATTCCTGCCGGGGTTGCCATTGTACATGCAGCAAGAAAATGTGTGGCAAACATGATCTGTGCCTGCTGCAGCGGTACGTTCATTGTCTGTGAATATGCCTGCCCCAATATCTGTACATAAGCTGCCATAACACCGCCGGCGATATGAGCCATACCTCCAATCATTAAAGTCAGAAGCTCACTTTGGGTCATTCCTTTAATATAAGGTTTGATCATCAAGGGAGCTTCAGTCTGTCCAACAAAAATATTTGCCGTACATGATAAAGATTCTGCCCCGCTGGTTCCCATAACTTTTGCCATTACCCATGCCATTCCCTGAACGACCTTCTGCATAATGCCGAAGTAATACATAAGCGACATGAGACACGCAAAAAAGATGATTGTAGGCAGGACCTGAAAAGCAAATATCATTCCCAGACTGGAGGGATTTCCGGGTCCAATGGCAAGAGGGCCAAAAACAAATTTTGCACCTTCGGAAGTAAAGCCCAGAATAAGAACGAAACCGTAACCGACCGCCTCAAGCAATCTTTTAGGCCAGGCCAGTGGTGCGAAAAAGCTTCCGAGCTCATTACCCTTTATCACAAGAATTGCAAAAATAACCTGCAGCAACAGACCGCTCAGAACCAGACGCCAGTTTATTCTTCGTTTATTGTTTGAAAACAAGAATGCAAGTCCAATAATGACAAGTATGCCGAGTATTCCTCTAAGAAGTGAATTTATAAACATTACTGACCTTCAGTTTATTCGGGAATATAGTGACATTTTCTGCAGCGAGCTTCATATGAATCAGCTGCACCGACAATTACCCGTTCGCTTGAATGAATAGTACGCTGAGTTCTGTCAGCTGGATTTCCGCAGGAAACACAAATGGCCAGCGTCTTTGTAATATATTCTGCAATTGCAAGCATCTGAGGCATCGGATCAAAAGGGACTCCGCGGTAATCCAAATCAAGGCCTGCAACTACAACTCTTTTCCCCTGATCAGCAAGTGTATTGCAGACATTCACAAGGTCTGCCGAAAAGAACTGGGCTTCATCAATGCCTATCACCTGTGCATCCACTGAAAGTTTAAGGATTTCCTGAGCATTATCTACGAGTATTGAAGGAAGAGATTGTTCACTGTGGGAAACTATCTCTGTTGAAGAATATCTGTTGTCGATGCGGGGTTTGAAGATTTTCACGTTTTGTTTTGCAATCTTTGCTCTTCTCAGACGTCTTATCAGCTCTTCAGTTTTTCCGCTGAACATGCAGCCGGCAATTACTTCAATCCAACCCGTATCCTTAGGTGTTGAATGAGGGGTAAATTCCATCATAGGTTAAATTCCGAGTATATATTAATAAATCAATTATCTATTTGCGTCAGCCTTTTTAAGGTTTTCATCCTTAAATGCAAAAGGAAGCATATCATTCATTTTCTTTACTTCGATTTCTTCCTTATGGTTTATCATCACTATATCTATATTTCCGCATAAATCGGAAATTACCTGTCTGCACGAACCGCAAGGAGGGCAAAAATCAGGATCATCACTCGCTACTGCAATTGCTTTGAAGTTTCTTTCACCTTCCGAAATGGCTTTAAATATTGCAGTCCTCTCAGCACACATAGTGAGACTGTAAGAAGACACCTCAATATTACAACCGGTATAAATTTTATCATCCGCAGTCAGCAATGCGGCTCCTACGTGAAATTTGGAATACGTTGGTAAAGCTTTTGACTTTGCCTCAACCGCTTTTTCAGCCAGAAATTTATAATCCATAAGACATCCTGAAAATTTTTATTATGCAAAAATAAAGCATTAAAGTTATAAATCAACAGATATTATTAAAGATTTGCCTGAATCCTGAATATTTCCGGGTAATCCAGATCAGTAAAAAGCTGAAATCAGGGTTCAGAGAAAATGCGGTATTATTTGATGAAATTCATCTTTTTTGATTCACGGTAGCTGCCAGCCTGAATTTCATAAATGTATATTCCGCTGGGCAGGTCCCTGGCATCAAATTCCACCTGGTGATTTCCGGGAAGTTCGTCCTGGTCAACCAGTATCCGGATTTCGCGGCCCAGAGCATCATATATTTTCAACCTTACGTGGCTTCTTTCAGCAACTCCGTATCTTATTGTGGTAACAGGGTTAAACGGGTTAGGATAATTCTGTGCCAACTGATACCTGGCCAATGTACTTTTACCTTCTGAGGCACTACTCAGCAGATCCAGGTCAGACACAACGATTTTGTATGAGCTGTCCGGGATAGTTTTAATCTGAATATATAATCTGCTGTTCAGACTGTCGTAATAACAGCCTTCTTCAGTCTGGCGCATTTCGTCCAATGAATTTCTGAATTGCAGGGGCAAACTATTTTTCTTAATAGCCTGAGGATGGCCTGAAACAAGGTGAATGTCAGCTATATAAGTACGGTTCAATAGCTTCCCATTATAATCGCCCTGAGTTGCTCCAATATTAAGCACTAATTCTTCACCGGTAGCTGTGCTGGAAATATATTGTGTGAAAATGGTTTCTGCATACCTGCCGGACTGATACTGCAAAGTTTTACCGTCATCCTCATATAGTCTGTAGTATGCCTCTCTTGAGTGAGATGGATAGATGGAAAGAAAGAGGGTATCCAAAGTGTGCTCATCAGAGTAATTCATCAGAGGCTGCATGGGGATTATACTTCCGCGTCTGATAAACAGAGGTATCTTGTCAAGAGGAGTGGCAACGGTAATATTTTTGTGCCCGCTATATATCTTGTCACTCCAGAAGTCAATCCAGTCACCATCCGGCAAATATACGCTTTTAGAGCTCTGGCCCGCTTCAACAACAGGTGCTACAAGTATTGAACTGCCCCAAAGGTAAGAAGAGCTTAGACTATAAAGGTTATTATCTTCGGGATATTCAAAAAACAGTGGGCGTGCCAGCGGAATTCCTGTTTTGAAGTTTTCATATGCAAGTGTATAATTATAAGGAATCATACGGTACCGCAGTTCGATAAATTTCTTATTGATACCTTCGGCTTCAGTACCAAAAGCCCAGGGTTCAGTCGGCTGCCCTGTACCGTGAGCGCGCGTAATAGGAGAAAAAACACCAAACTGCATCCACCTTACATATAGCTCTGTTGTTCCGTTGCCTGTGAATCCACCTATATCGGAATTTTGGTAGCCCAGACCTGAAATCCCCATATTAAGCAGCATAGGGAGCTGGACTGCCAGGCCCCCAAATGAACGTCCGACGTCACCGGACCAGGGGATAACTCCATATCTTTGTATCCCGGCATATCCTGATCTGGTCAGGTTGAAGATACGCTCCCCGGGGCGCAATTGTTTAAAACCGTCAAAAATTGTCTTTGCCCACAGAAGATTATATATATTGTGTACTTTTTCAGTACTCCCAAGGTAGTGGTACA
>JBLMZM010000231.1:0-13653 GCA_050258815.1 Ignavibacteriales bacterium | reverse complement strand
GTATATTCCGAAAACAGGAAATACGGCACTGTAACCGATGCCAATGGCTACTATGTCCTGCTTAATATTCCACCCGGCAGCTACACTCTGATTGCATCAATGACCGGGTACCAGGCGGTTAAGGTGCAGGGCGTTGAAGTCACGGCCGATAAGACTACTACAATTGACCTCAGTATGGAGGAAATCTCGGCAATGCTGGGTCAGGAGGTGGTGATTACGGCTGAGAGACCCGTAATCAAGAAGGACCTCACCTCCAGCGAACTATCGGTCGGCTCGGAGGAAATTAAAAACCTGCCGGTTGAGAACCTTACCGACGTACTTCAGCTGAAAGCAGGCGTTGTGGCAGACGCAAACGGTAAGATTCACATCAGGGGCGGCAGAACATCAGAGGTAGGTTACCTGATTGACGGTATCCCGGTAACGGATAATTACGCCGGTAACCAGGCATCTTCGGTCGATGTGCAGGTGATGGAAGAGGTGAAGGTCATAAGCGGCGTCTTTAACGCCGAATACGGGCAGGCAATGTCGGGTATAGTGGATATAATTACAAAACAGGGAAGCGACAAGTTCCAGGGCAACCTTAACGTGTCATCAGGGGACTACCTTACAAATGCCACAAATATCTTTCTGGGACTCGATAAACGCCGTCCCCTTAATATAAATGACATTAAGGCTAACCTGAGCGGGCCAATTGACATGTTCGGCCAGCGGGCCAGCTATTATCTGGCTTTCCGCAGGTACCAGAACGATGGATGGATATACGGGCAGCGGAGATTTAATCCGAAGGACAGCTCCTTCCAGAAGGCAAACATTTTCTATATTAATGCTACGGGCGACAACAAGCTTATACCTCTTAACAGCTATATCAATTATAATTTCCAGGGAAAACTAAGCTTCAATATATTCGACCCGCTGAAATTCGCGGACCTCTTCCTTGTGGATAATTCGGAACAGCAGAATTACGACCATCTCTATAAATACGATCCGGACGGACTACCAAGGGATTATACTACTGGATATAACAACATTGCAACATTGACTTACCTGTTCTCGCCAAGAACATTCGCCACGCTGAAGCATTCCTATGCTTCAAATAAAACAAAAACGTACGTGTACGAAAATATTGATGATCCCCGCTACGCAAATCCGCTCCTTCTGCAGCAGATGACCGCCTATTCATTCTATACGGGCGGAACTAATATGAAACACTATCAGAGGACTACTAAAACAAATATTATTAAAGGGGACCTTGAAAGCCAGATCGACCGGTATAATGAGGCTAAAACCGGATTTGAACTCAGACTTAATAATATCAGGCTGGATAACATGACGGCCAGGTACCAGGATACCGTACTTATCTTTGACGTTAACCAGTTCTTCAATGAGGGCACGTTCACCTACAGGCCGTTCAGCTTTGCATATTACCTCCAGGATAAAATTGAATTTGAAAGCATAATTATCAACGTGGGGGTGAGATACGATTACTTCAATTCAAAGGGACTCATACCCAGCGACCCGCGGGATCCTGAGAATAGTTCGAAACTAAAATCCAAGGCCCAGAGCCAGGTAAGCCCCAGGATCGGTATTGCATTCCCTATTTCAGCAGACGGAACAATACACTTCAGCTACGGGCACTTCTTCCAGATCCCTCCGCTGGAGTTCCTTTACTCAAATCCCAACTTCAGGGTCGCCCCGGGAGGTCTTTATACACTCATGGGAAATGCCGACCTGAAAGCCCAGTCGACTGTCTCCTACGAGGTTGGACTGCATTATTCATTCTTTAATATGCTGGGACTCGAAGTAATCGGATATTTTAAGGATATGACAAACCTGCTGGGCACCGAAATCCGCAATACCTATATCGGAGGCGACAGGTATGCTGTGTATGCTAACAGGGATTACGGCCAGACCAAGGGTATAACCTTATCGCTGTATAAGAGGCCTCAGGCAACAGATAACATTTCTGTCTCTCTGGACTATACCTTCCAGAGCGCCCAGGGCAACGCCTCCGATCCCAACGACGCATATAACAAAGTAAAGGGCGACAAGAAGCCGAATATACAGGTGATTCCGCTCGACTGGGATCAGACACACACAGTAAATCTTTCGGTATTCTACATAATACCCAACAATTTTAACATAGGCATTATTGCCAAATATGAAAGCGGTTTCCCTTATACTCCCGACTTCCAGAACCTCGAAACCAGCTTCGAGAACTCATCACGCATGCCTAATAAAATTAATGTGGACCTGCAGCTTAACAAGGATCTGCTAGTGTCTGAACGCAATTCAGTATCACTCTACCTGAAAGTCTACAACCTCTTTGATACGCGCAATGAGCTTAACGTCTTCAGGGATACAGGCCGTGCGGGATATTCGCTGGTCAGCCAGTACACTCCGGAAAACCAGGGCGTGAATTCACTTACTGAATTCTTAACGCGCCCCGATTATTATTCAGAGCCGCGCAGGATAGTCCTGGGGCTCAACTATAACTTTAATTTTTGAGCGGGTAGCTGATGAACAGGAAATACTTCACTTTAATAATGTTGCTGCTTTTTGCAGCCCTGGAGACCGCGGCACAGATCCACACGTCTCCTGATATGCGCGGCAACCGGAAGTACAGAAAGGAAGGAATTCATAACGGCAACAATGTGGAAACCCTTTTCTATAATTTCGGTGAAGTCGCCTGGTGGGGCCGTCAGCCTTCGGGTGTATGGCCAAAAGGAAGCAACCATTCCTATATGGACGGTATTACCCCGGTCGTTGTGGCCGAGGTTACAAGCAATGCAGGGAAAACCATCCACATAGATGAAGCCGGATACAGGGAAAATATGGATGTCTCCCCATCGGGCGTTGAAAGAGGCTGGCAGCCGCGCCCCGGTTATGCCAACCCGAACCAGGATGAGATTGCAATGAGCGATAAACCTAAAACCTGGCCCTCAAAATGGGCGGATAAGGACGACTCGTGGGATGGATTCTGGGACGGGTATTTCGGCAAAAGAACAAATGCCGACCAGGAAAGCTGGTTTGTGGTGGATGACCAGACTGATGACGCACAGGATTTTTATCCCGATTCGACCGATCATTCCCGCAGGGGGCTGGGGCTCAAAATGGGGGTGCGCGGATTCCAGTGGTCAAACCTGCTGGCTCAGGACCTGATCTTCTGGCATTATGAGATCACCAACGAGGGCACACACGATTATGACAAGATAATTTTCGGTATGTACGTCGACTGCGGCATCGGGGGGCCCAACGACAGCAATGACGACCTTGCAAATTTTGACACGCTGAATAACATCGCCTATAGCTGGGACTATAACGGCATTGGTGACGGTGGCTGGAGTCCTACCGGATACGCAGCATATGCATTCCTGGAGAGTCCCGGCAACTCATTCAACGGATATGACGACGACCACGACGGCATGATCGATGAAAGCAGGGAAGACGGGCTTGACAATAACAAGAACTGGAATGCGGAGACCGATGATGTGGGGCTTGACGGGCTGGCCGGAACAGGTGATTTCGGAGAAGGGGATGGAAAACCTACTTCGGGCTGGCAGCTGCCAGGTTTGGTGCCGGGGGCTCCTGCGGGACCCTTGAACAGGTATGGCTTTGTTGACACGGGACAGCCAGGTGAACCCAACATGGACAAGACTGATAAGGATGAATCGGACCAGATAGGACTTACCGCATTCGACGGATTCTATATTGGAAGCGGTGTGACCTTCCGTGATGACGATAAGATCTGGGAGAGGATGTCTTACCATCACTTCGTTACACAGACCCTCTTCGGCAACGTGGCATTCCTGTTCGGATCGGGACCCTTCATCCTAAGATCAGGAAGCACGGAAAGGTTTTCACTGTGCCTGGTATTCGGGCAGGACCTGCCGTCCATTCAGAGGAATAAGATCACCGTACAGAGCATCTATAATAACAACTATAACTTTGCACGGCCGCCAGACAAACCGGCCGTAACAGCAGTTCCCGGAGATAAAAAGGTAACACTTTACTGGGATAATTCCGCGGAAAAGTCATTCGACCCTTTCCTTAAAAAACGCGATTTTGAGGGCTATAAAATCTATAAAAGCACCGACCCTGGTTTCCTGGATGCATTTACCATCACGGATGGCTATGGTGACCCCTCCATATTTAAGCCTGTAGCCCAGTTTGATATTGCAGATGACGTTCTGGGTTTCTTCCCGCTGGACTATCACGGCATAAAATTCTATATGGGTGACAACAAGGGACTGCAGCATTCATGGACGGATAACAACGTGATGAACGGGCAGACATACTATTATGCCGTGGTATCGTATGATAAGGGCGATGCTTCAATAGGACTTTTCCCTACTGAAGTGACTAAAGTTGTTGTGAGGGACCTTGCGGGCAATGTTACACTGGATAAAAATACGGTTATGGTCACTCCCGGCAGCCCCTCTGCAGGCTATGCGGGACCGGGTCTGCAGCAGGACATTCAGCACATCTCGGGCTTTGGTACCGGGAATGTGTGGGTAAATGTAGTTGATCCGAACCTTGTGGAGAATGCTGCTTACGTGGTTAAATTTGATGACGTTACTCACCCCGATACGGCCCATTATTCAGTTTATTCAGTGCAGGGCAGTGACACAACGGCTGTCATTAAAGATTCACCCTATATAAATGACGAGGATGCAAATCCGCTTTTCAACGGAATCAGAATATTCGCTCACAGCGATACAATCGGATACCTCGACCAGCGCTCCGGCTGGAAGGATAATGCATCCAATCTTGTAATCGTCGGTACAAAGCTCCTTAAACAGAAAAAACCCATCCCGGGCTTCCCGGTAAGCTATCAGATCAAGGTGGGTGAACCCGATTCATCATGGCGCTTTGGCTACAGGGCCGCAACTAACTTCCAGATCTGGGATATAAACAATAACACAAGAGTTAAATATGAATTGAGGAAACTTACTCCATACACCTACGGTGAGCTCGATTCAGGTGACGTTGTAACTATCTGGCAGCAGGTAAATGGAACATGGGCGCAGATATGGCGGTTCGACTTTGTCACTCCTCCTAATACAAGGGCAGTCAGGCCAGCTGCGGGTGCAACAGCCAAAATTGTAATTGGCGCACCCTTCAGAACCGGTGACGTATTCAGCTTTAACACGGTGGGACAAAAAATCGACCAGGTAAAAGCTGCTGCTGAGATGACCGATATTGCCGTTGTTCCGAACCCTTATGTCGGTGCCGCCAGATGGGAACCGCAGAGACTTACTACCTCGGGCAGGGGTGAAAGACGCATTTTCTTTATCCACCTGCCGCAGTCGGCTGAGATCCGTATCTATACACTGAGCGGCGACTACGTGACAACACTGTTCCATAATTCCAGCATGCTTAATGGACAGGAATCATGGGACCTGACCTCGGCTGAGGGGCTGGACGTGGCTCCGGGTATTTATATCTTCCATGTGAAGTCGCCGGGACTGCCGGACAGGATAGATAGATTCGCAATTATTAAATGAGATGGCCCTGAGGGCCGAATCAAAACAATTTAAGACTTAAGCGGCAATTTAGTATGAAAAAATTATTAATACTGTTTATAATCATAACTGCTGTTGAATTACACGCGCAGGTATTTTCGGGAACTACCGCGGGACAGTTCCTGAAGATCGAGGTGGGGGCCAAGGCCATAGCCATGGGAGGCGCATTCGTTTCACAGGCAAACGATGCGAGCGCAATTTACTGGAATCCGGGCGGTATATCCAGACTCGAGGGCAGCGCCGCCTCATTTTCACACAACTACTGGCTGGCCGATACAAAACACGATTTCGCGGCAGTTATTATAAAGCTGAATTCAATGCATTCACTGGGCATAAGCTATACATCACTTACCATGCCCGATATGCGCGTGAGAACGGAAATATTTCCGGAAGGCACCGGCGAACTGTTCAGCGCCTCCGACTATGCAATTGGATTGAGCTATTCGCTGAATCTTACCGACAGGTTCAGCATCGGCTTTTCCGGCAAATACGTGGGCCAGTCCATCTGGCACATGAACGCCTCTACCTTTGCCTTTGACGTGGGGGTTTTGTACTTCACGCCGCTTACAGGACTTCAGATGGGCATGAGCGTTACCAATATAGGCGGAAAGCTGCAATACTCCGGAAGCGATAATTTCGTCAATTACGATTACAACCCGCAGCAGACGGGCAACAACGACAAGATATTTGCCGACCTTAAGATGGACCAGTGGGCGCTCCCGCTGTTTTTCAGGTTTGGCGTTTCGATGCAGTTCCTTAAAAGCGACATTCACAGCCTCATAATCAGCGCAGATGCAAATCATCCGAATGACTACGGCGAAAGCATGAATGCGGGCATGGAATACGGGTTCAGGGAAAGGATATTTCTGCGCGGCGGATACAAGGCTTTGTTTAAGAGGGAAAGCGAGGAGGGCGTAACAGCCGGGGTGGGCCTGGTCTATTATATTACTGAACAGATCCCCGTAAGGGCAGACTATGCATATGCATCATTCGGCAGGCTCAAGGCAATCCACCGTATTTCAGTTGAGCTGGGATTCTGATATAGTAGAAATTATTTGAAAAATTTATGGAAATAATATGGATGGAAATAATAGCCGATTCGAGACAAAATATGGATGCTTTTCACCGGACGGGAGCGAATATATAATTAAAACTCCTGTGACACCCAAGCCGTGGATAAATGTAATCTCAAACGGAGACTATGGATTCATAGTCTCGCAGGCGGGGGGAGGATTCAGCTGGCAGACACATTCTGAATTCAACAGGATCACACGATGGCATCAGGACCTTATTAAGGACGACTGGGGGAAATATATCTACGTGAGGGACAATAAGACCGGGGAAATCTGGTCACCTGCATGGATGCCTGTTAAAACCGAACTGGATTCCTATGAATGCCGCCATGGTTTCGGTTATTCACGGTTCACAACGGAATATAAGGGAATTAAGATCATTATGACGCTTTTTGCCGCCATGAATGATAACCTGGAAATCTGGGACCTGCGTCTGGAGAATAATTCGCAGGAAAAGGCCGATCTTTCGTTCTATAATTATTTCGAATGGTGCCTCGGCTCCTCGTCAGACTTCCACAGGGAGTTCCACAGGACGTTCATTGAAACCAAATTCGACGAAAAACTGAATGCAATAGTGGCGGGTAAGAGGATCTGGGAAATTCCTCTGGGCGACAGGGGGCACTGGAATATTGAATATGCGTATAAGGGATTCTTTGCGTGCAGCAGGACTGCTTCATCCTATGAGTGCGACAAGGAAAACTTCCTGGGGCAGTATGGATCACTGATGATGCCTCAGGCTTTAAAGGAGGGAAAGCTTTCCCGGACCTCGGGCATCTGGTACGATCCTGTGGCATGCCTTAAAATTGATATTTCACCAGAGGCCGGCGCTGAAGAGCGGTTTCAGTATTTTCTGGGACTCGTGGAAAAGGAAAGGGATATCAGGCACGTACTGGGCAGGTACAAAACTGATGCAAAGATTGATAAGGCATTCAATGAGGTGGGGAAAAAATGGAACGGGATGCTTTCCACGCTGCAGATAGATACTCCCGATGCTGCGATGAATCTGATGGTAAATAAGTGGCTGCGGTACCAGGCAATATCGGGCAGGCTGTGGGGCAGGAGCGCTTATTACCAGCAGAGCGGGGCCTTCGGATTCAGGGACCAGCTGCAGGACAGCCTCGTATTCCTGCCGGTGGACGCGTCACTGACTGAAAAACAGATCCGCTACCACGCAAGGCACCAGTTGACGGATGGCACCGTGCTGCACTGGTGGCACCCGATTACGGAAACGGGACTTCAGACCATCATGACGGATGACCTTTTGTGGCTGCCGTTTCTCATTATGCAATACATTAATGAAACCGGGGACTATTCAATCCTTAAATATGAAGAGCCTTTCTATGATAATCCCAAAAAGACGGCAAGCCTCCTGGAACACTGCATCAGGTCAGTCGACAGGGTGCTGAAAAGAATGAGCAGGCGGGGACTGCCTTATATCGGAGCGGGGGACTGGAATGACGGTCTGAGCGCCGTGGGACTCGACTGGAAAGGGGAATCCATCTGGCTGGCGGAATTCCTCTATTTTATTTTGCGGAATTTTGAACCCGTTGTGAGGAAAAGCGGCAAAAAGAAAATTGCCGGCTCGTACATGAAAGCCGCAAATGACCTGCAGAAGGCTTTTGAAAAACATGCATGGGACGGGGAATGGTTTTACAGGGCTACCAAGGACAGCGGGGAAAAAATAGGCAGCTCTGAAAATGAGGAGGGCATGATATACCTGAACGCACAATCCTGGGCGGTAATTTCAGGCATATCGGATGACGCGAAAAATGAAATGGCCATGGATGCGGTCGAAAAACACCTGCTTAAAAATAACGGTCCGCTGCTGCTTTATCCTGCTTATACAAAACCTGATAAATATATTGGATACCTGTCGCGCTACGCCGCAGGCAAAAGGGAGAATGGGGGAGTTTACATGCACGCTGCCACCTGGTCCATCTGGGCAAATGCCTTACTGGGCAGGTGCGGCACTGCATATGAGATTTTCAAAAGAATTTGCCCGGTGTATAACGGAATGGAACCGGATATGTATGCCGCTGAGCCATACGTTAATCCTGGCAATATAGACGGTCCCGGCTCAACCTTTTATGGACGCGGGGGATGGACCTGGTATACCGGCTCGGCCGCATGGCTTCAGAAGGTGGTGGTGGACTGGATACTCGGTGTAAGAGCAGCCGGGGAGGGACTCATGATTTCGCCATGCATTCCGCAGGAATGGGACGGGTTTACTGTTAAACGCACATTCAGGGGGACAATAT
Source organism: Ignavibacteriales bacterium (assembly GCA_050258815.1). Lineage (GTDB taxonomy): Bacteria > Bacteroidota > Ignavibacteria > Ignavibacteriales > SURF-24 > JAAXKN01. The sequence continues at coordinate 4,800 of JBLMZM010000231.1, read as the reverse complement.
ATAATATTAAAGTACAAAATCCCCATCACGTCAGCAGCAATGTAAAGAGTATATTGGTTGACGGCAGGGAATTATCCGGCTCAATAATTCCACAACAGAAAAAGAAAACGGTGAATGTTGATGTTGTGCTGGGTTATAATGATCCCGAAGCAAGAGAATAAATAACAATAACACATAAAGGTGCATCATGCGAAAGATACTTGGCCTTCTGGCATTAATACTGGGCCTGAGCCTGCAGACTTCGGCTCAGGATTACGTCTTCTTCAGCGACAGTCCCGATCCGGTCTTTTATGATTGGAGCTGGAGCTTTATTAGCGGTACGAGTACCGTGGAGAGAAAAGGCGAAAAAGCCCCCGTCGATACTGCTTATCACTATTCGGGAACGAACAGTCTGCGCATGCACTGGACCTCAAAGGCAGGTGGGGACTGGGGGCTGGCCATAGCAGAAATGGGCACCCCATGGCCGGTGCACGATATAACCAAAAAGGATTCACTGAGTTTCTGGGTATACTCCACGGCTGCCATTGCAAAAGCCGACCTGCCCCTGATGTACCTGGAGGATAATACAAACAAAAAGTCGTCCCGCGTTATGCTTTCCACTGCTGGTGTGGATATTCCGGCAAATAAATGGACAAAGCTTCAGGTAGCGCTTTCACTCTTCACGCCGGGTCCTCAGGGTGCAGATCTTACCATCATAAAAACGCTGTTTTTCGGTCAGGACGCCGCCGATAATGCTGAACACTATCTGTATCTGGATGAGATAAGGATGATATCTTCCGGCTCATCCACCGATACCATCCCGCCGGGTGTCCCTGCAAATTTAACCGCAAAAGGGTACGACAGTCACATCGACCTGATCTGGAATCCAAATACCGAGAGCGACCTGGCCGGATACAGGGTTTACAAACAGGATGCCGGAACATTCAAGCTGATCGCGACGGTCACAAAGGATGATCACGTTTTTACGGATTTCCTTGGTGCGCCCGGTATGAGCGGGACGTATAAAATTAGCGCAATTGACGGAAAGGGCAATGAATCGGCACAGTCGTCTCAGGCCACCGCCTCCACCCAGGCACTGAATGATGAACAGCTGCTGACCATGCTGCAGGAATCTACCTTCAGGTATTTCTGGGATTATGCCCATCCTTCCAGCGGCATGGCCAGGGAACGCACCGGATCGGCAAACACGGTTACCTCAGGGGGCAGCGGTTTTGGAATAATGGCGCTTCTTACGGGAATTGAAAGAGGGTTTATCACTCGTGAGCAGGGCACCGCGCGCATGATAAAGATACTGAACTTCCTTAATTCAGCCGACCGCTTCCATGGCGCATTTCCGCATTGGATGAACGGTTTAACCGGAAAGGTTATTCCCTTCAGCCAGTATGACAATGGGGGAGACCTGGTGGAAACAGCTTTCCTGATGCAGGGACTCCTGACAGCCCGGCAGTACTTCAACCGGAATACGACGGATGAAAACATAATCCGCGTACTGTCAACAGCTTTGTGGGAAGGGGTGGAATGGAACTGGTATCTTAAGGATTCCAGCAGCACTACACTGTTCTGGCACTGGTCGCCAAATTACGCGTTTCAGATAAATATGGCGCTGGTGGGCTGGAATGAAACCATGATTACGTACCTGCTGGCAATTGCATCACCAAAACATCCGATACCTGCAGCCGATTATGAGAAGGGCTGGGCTGGCAGCAGCTCCTACGACAATGGTAAAACATACTATGGATACCCGCTGTGGGTGGGATGGGAGAACTTCGGCCCACTGTTCTTTGCTCATTATTCCTTCCTGGGGTTTGATCCGCGGGGAATAAAGGACAAGCACGCAAACTATTTTCTTAACAACCGCAACGCAACGCTGATTAACAGGGCGTACTGCATAGATAATCCCAAGAAATTTACGGGATATGATCAGGATACGTGGGGAATTACGGCAAGCGATGATCCGTACGGCTATTCGGCTCACCAGCCGGTGGTGACCGATGACAATGGAACATTGGCTCCCACGGCGGCACTTTCATCGATGCCATATACTCCCAAAGAATCAATTGCGGCCTTTAAGAACTTCTATAAAAAATACGGGGCAAAGCTATACGGTCCATATGGCTTTAAAGACGCATTCAACCCTCAGCAGAACTGGTTCGATAACAATTATATTGCTATTGATGAGGGGCCAATTGCGGTAATGGTGGAGAACTACAGGTCGGGACTCCTTTGGAAGAACTTCATGGCCAATCCGGAAATTGCTCCCATGCTGGCGGCAATTGGTTTTGTGAAGGATACAACGACTGTGGGTGTTAAGGATGAAAAACTTACGGCATATACATTTGAGCTGAAAGGCAATTATCCGAATCCATTCAATCCTTCCACAACAATAGAGTTCACGCTGCCCGCGCTGCAGAAGGCTGAGGTAGTGGTTTATGACATGCTTGGCAGGAAGATCAGGACACTGGCAGAAGGATCGATGAAAGCGGGACTGAACAGAGTAAGCTGGAATGGAACAGATGAAAACAACCGTGCCGTAAGCTCAGGCATATATTTATACACAATCCGCACGAATAATTCCAGACTAAGCGGAAAGATGATGCTTATTAAATGAGATCGAAATCATCCTGCTATACCCATCATCCGGCAAATGCCGGGTGATGGGCGCGTTCGTGTGGTCACACGTACGGCGGTTGTTTGTTATTTTCCGATCACATAAATAATAAGCAAAACCAGACCGATTGCGGCCAGGATTGGATGAAGGATGGCCAGGGCCTTCGGAGGAACCTGCTTCTTCATAATGTCGAAATATACCATTACAAATCCGCCCAGGGCTGCGATAATGAAAAATATCATGCTGGTCATTAATCTCCCTGAACCCCCGATAACTTCGGCCGCTATCACCATTACGAGTCCTATTGCCACCAGCAGTCCATGAACTACTACCGAAACCTTCGGCGTTGCTTTATTCTGAAGCACGTGGGTTAAGATGTGAAGGCCGAATAAGGCCCCTGCTGCGAAAAGAACGATTGCAATTACCATACTGTTTCTCCTTTGTTTAATATTTTCCGCCACTTACAGAAGTGCTGAGATAAATAGCTCAACACTAAACTCCATTCAGTCGCAAAAACCCTCTTTACTAATTAGAGATTTTTGGCCCTCAAAGGTTACAAAATCAGCAGCATCGATTTTTGTATTTTATTTGTAACCTTTCTCATCTAAGATAATCTAATAATAAAAGCGGCAGAATAAAATGAACGATACAAAGATACCCGGCGGAATAAATGTCCCGGCTGACACCAAACCCTCAGCAGTCAATTATACGGTTGACGACGAGGAGATAATCGCACGCATCAAAAACGGGAATGCCGGCCTGTACGAAGTTATAATGCGAAGATATAACCAGCGCCTCTTCAGAATAGGCCGCGCCTACCTGAAGGACGAGGAGGAAATTGAGGATATTATCCAGGCGGTTTATATAAAGGCGTACGAACAGCTGGACAAATTTGAAAACAGGTCCAGATTTTCCACCTGGCTGATAAGAATTTTTATAAATGAAACCCTCGCCCGCATAAAATTCAGGAACAGATATTCACATTTCGATGATAATGTGCCGGGTTCAGAAAGCCGGACTGACAACTTAATTTTCAAAGTCAATGATATGAACGATCCATATCGTACAACTATAAATAACGAGCTGAAAGAAATACTCGAAAAGGCCGTTGACGACCTCCCGGAGAAATACCGCACCATATTCGTAATGCGGGAGATTGAGGATATGACCGTAGCCGAGACCAGCCGGTGCCTTAATATCTCGGAGTCCAATGTAAAGGTACGACTTAACAGGGCCAAGGAAATGCTGCGCGAAAGTCTGAGCCAGTATTACCACTTTAAAGATGTTTACGGCTTCAACCTCATCAGGTGCAACAGGATAGTAAACAATGTATTTAAACATATAATAAAAAAGTCAAAGGACTAGAACGGGGAATTTATGAACAGGTACCTAAACAGACCGGTATATTATTTTTCAATTGCGGCAGTATTTGCCGTTATGATTTTTATAAGCGGTTGTAAAAAAGATGACACACCAACAAATTCCACTCCCGGCGGCAGTACGAATCCAAATGAGGTAGTAATGCAGAATATGACTTTTGCGCCTGCCAGTCTGACCGTTACAGCCGGAACAACCGTCACCTGGGTTAACAAGGATTCATATGCACATACGGTTACCAGCGGTACGCCGGGGAGCCCGGATGGTAAATTCGACAGCGGGTCAATCGCAGGTGCCACCAGCACAACATCGGGTGGCAGCGGCGGAGGCGGCGCATATAAGGTTGCAGCCCTGTACAGTTTTAAATTTGATACAAAAGGCAGTTATCCATATTATTGCAGGTTTCATTCGGGTATGGTCGGTACGATTACCGTGCAATAAGCACGTATAGTACCAGATGTGGACGCGTGTGCCATTTTGTACATGATAAACCCGCCCGCCGCCCGCCGCCCGCCGCGGGCGGCGGGTACCCCCGAATTCCACGGATACGTTCCGGTCACGCATCCAAATATCGAATAAACCCATAGATAATAATACAAAAATCGATTCAAATAAAATGATCATTTCGGTTAACAAAATCGATAAACAATCACAATTGAACCAATTAACAATATCGATAAATAATCATTGATGTTTGGTACGGGCGCGCGGCGCACGCCCGTCGTCCGCCGCGGCGGACGGGCTAAATTCCGAACGGGCACACATATTAACCCGGCGAATGCCGGGCAGGCCCAAATATAAATATGGATCTGAAT
>JBLMZM010000230.1:0-18382 GCA_050258815.1 Ignavibacteriales bacterium | reverse complement strand
TCAAGGAATCTTCTTGCAACAGAGCACGCAGCAACGCGGGCCGCAGTTTCTCTGGCGCTGCTTCTTTCTATCGAGTTCCTGATATCATCATAGTTATACTTCTGAGGTCCAGTCAGATCTGCATGTCCTGGCCTGGGAATCGTGATCTTTTCAATCCGTGTCTTCACTTTTCCTGAAGACATAATTTCTGTCCAGTTCTCCCAGTCCCTGTTGCGTATCATAAGCGAAATCGGTGAGCCAAGTGTCTTGTTGAAACGGATACCCGCCATAATTTCAGCCTCATCCGATTCAATTTTCATCCTAAGGCCCCTGCCATAACCTGCTTTGCGTCTCTTAAGATGATAATTTATATAATCATTTTCAATAATCAAATTGGAAGGGAACCCCTCAATAATTGTAATAAGGGCTTTCCCGTGAGATTCTCCGGAAGTTAAAAATCTAATCATCAGATATCCGTAAATTTGTGTGTCTAAATATAAAAAAAGCGTCCCACAAATGGGACGCTTTTTTTGAATTCAATTGAATTTCAATTAAGGAATTTCAAGACCAACCAACCGTGAATTACCCTCCTGATCAATAACCTTCAGCAGGATGGCACTTCCCTTCTTGGAATTCATAATCTTCTCAAAATCACTCACTGAATTTATATCCTTTCTGTCAACCTGGGTTATAACCAATCCGGCTCCTAATCTCTGGTCAAAGGCTCTTCCGTATTGTTTGACATCGGTAATCATTATACCTTTATCTGTCTTAAATGCTTCCTTCTCATCGGAGGATAGGTCCTTGACTGAAAGCCCGATATTGTCAAATGTCATCTGACTCATGGGTCCCTTTTTGGTTTTACCTGAGGAATTATTCTCTGACGCAGGTTCAACTTTGGAGTTTGCATCCCTTGCTTTCAGGGTTACTGTACGCTCAATTTCTTTTCCATCCCTGAACAGGGTAAGATTAACCTTGGTCCCGGCTGATTTAGAAGCGACATAACTCTGCAGATCTCCGGGCTCATTAACATCTCTTCCATCGATCTTAAGGATAACATCTCCCTGCTTAACGTCTGCCTTTTCAGCAGCTCCGCCAGGTGTGATTCCCTGAACCATTATCCCACGGGCTTTATCCAGGCCAATGGCCTTTGCAGTGGGTGCATCCACTTCACCAATCATAACACCAATATAGCCTCTGTTTACCTTGCCGGTAGCTATTAATTCTTTAGAAATTGTTTTTGCCATGTTAATTGGAATAGCAAATCCATATCCGATATAACTGTTTGACATGCCTGAAGTAGCTATAGCGGAATTTATTCCGATTACGGCACCCGACAGGTCAACCAGCGCACCACCGCTGTTTCCGGGATTAATCACGGCATCGGTCTGCAGAAAATCTTCAATACCGGAACCTGCTCCGGACGAATTATCCCTTATAATTCCGATATTTCTTCCCTTAGCGCTAATTATTCCGGCAGTAACTGTGGAGTTCAATGAAAGTGGATTTCCAATAGCCATCACCCATTGGCCTACCTTTACGTCATCTGAATTTCCAAGGTACGCTGAAGGTAATCCTGTTGCATCTATTTTAATAACAGCCAGATCTGTCTGTGGATCAGTACCGACGACCTTTGCATCAAGGACTCTCCTGTCAAATAAACTGACTCTGAGTGAGGTTGCATTTTCAACAACGTGATTATTTGTAAGAATATATCCGTCATCAGAAATAATAACACCGCTGCCCGAACCCATCTGCTCTTTGGGAACGTCATCCCGGAACGGGAACAAGAATGGAATATCCTCATGCGGATTTCTTTCAGTTTTGGCAACAACATTAATTTTTACAATTGAAGGAGTAACTTTTTCGGCAACCTCAATGAACGCTTTACTGAATGCATTTACATCAACATCTGTGATTGGTGGATTTTTAGCACCGATAGTTATATCTGCCAGGCTTGGCCTCACCCAGCCAAATCCTGATACTAATACAGCTCCAAATATGACTCCAATAACGACTAATGCAATTGTACCAAATAAATTTCTGTTTTTCATTATAAAACCTCCGGGCTTTATTATGTATTATTTAATACTATACTATTTTATTTTATAATCTATATTTATGGGAACTAAAACAAGTGAATTGATTTTATCCCTTTGAATTCCGGTATGTGATACTTTAAATACTTCTCAAGAAAATTGAGTGTCCTCTCTATTTCACCGGAACTGATTCTTGAATCATCTTTTATATTCTTTAGACCAATAATATTTTCCAAAAGTTCCTGAGATATTTGAAAGGAAGTACTAAATTCCTCTCCGCAACTGTCACAGACTATTCCCCTTTCAAAGTTGAAGGAGTACTTTTCCTGACCGGGCATTATTTCACGCTCGCAGATACTGCACTGTTCAAGCTGAAGTTCATAACCTACTTCTTTTAAAAGAAAAATTATGAACCTGATCAGTAATACCCCTGGATTTTGATTAGATGATTCAAAGAGACTGAGGATTCTTATAATTCCCCTGTAGAGTTTTGGGTGGGCTTCCTCCTCCATAGTCAGAACCTGAACAAGCTCAAGTACCGCATTCGCATACTTGAGCTTGTTTAAATTTTCTTTCAATCTGGGATAATAGGAGATCAGTTCAGCCTGACTGATCAGTTGGAGTTCGGAATTGTGTTTTTTATATACAACTATCTGTACATGGTTAAAAATATCTATTTTAATACCCATGGACGATTTGGGTGTACGTGCCCCCTTTATTATACCAGAGAGCTTTCCATAATCCCTGGTAAAAAAAGTAGCTATTTTACTTGTTTCGCCATAGTTCATTTTATTCAGAACAATGGCTTCAGTTTTTACTATTTCAGACATTAAAAAATGAAAGGGAATTTATAAAAATCTTTTTCGGTAATAATCCCTGAAATCAACCCTGCCGGAGTAACATCAAAGGCAGGGGCATATACGTCATAATTTTCCGATGTAACCTGAACATCTTTAAATGTAAACAATTCTTTCTTATCCCTCAGTTCAATTTTAATTGATTCCCCATCCGCACAATATCTGTCAATCGTGGTTTCCGGAGCCGCTATGTAAAAAGGAATTTTATGAAATGAACATAAAACTGCAAGGTTATAGGTCCCTATCTTATTGGCAGTATCCCCGTTTGCTGCAATTCGGTCTGCACCTGTAATGACCAGATCAATTTTCTTATTCTTCATAAGGAATGCTGCCGTAGAATCCGTATTTACCATGAACGGAATCCCTGCTTTTTCAAGTTCGAATGCAGTCAGCCGGGAACCCTGGAATAATGGTCTGGTTTCATCAGCATAAACAAACTCAACCAGACCCTTTTCATATCCTGCTCTTATAACATTAAAGGCAGTCCCTCTCCCGCCAGTGGCCAGGCTGCCCGTATTGCAGTGGGTCAGCACTACTGATCTTTTACTAAAGATCTGTAATCCATTTGCAGCAATAGCTTCACACTTTTCGAAATCATCTTTGTGAATGTCTTTTGCTCTGGAGATCATCTTCCGGTAAACATCATTCTCTTCTTTAATAGTATCAAAAAATCTGGACATTTCTTCAAGAGCCCAGAAAAGGTTAACAGCAGTGGGACGGGTTGAAGCCAGTCTCCTCTTTGCCTGATAGAACTCAGTGCAGATATCATCAGATTTCTTTACTGATAATGCCAGGGCATAGGCAGCCGCTACTCCTATTGCAGGAGCTCCGCGGATTTCAAGCTTTTCAATTGCTTCAGCAATTCTCTCGTAATTATCTGTTTTTACATAATCCTCAATCAGAGGAAGTTTTGTCTGATCAACAAACACCAGATAATCGTCATCAATATCTATGGCCTTGAATTCAGTCTTCATCATCAAATTTAGATAATTTCAAAAATTCCCTGAATCTGTCATGAACCTGCAGATAGCTCAGGTTTTCCAAACCTTTAGTACTGAATTTCTCAACGCAGAAAGAAGCCATAGCGCTTCCAAAAACAACTGCGCGCTTCAGGTTGTCAATACTTACATCCTGTGTTTTGTGAATATATCCTGTAAAACCACCTGCGAAAGTATCCCCTGCGCCGGTTGGATCATAAATATTTTCCAGCGGGTAGGCCGGAGCTGAGAATATTGTGTTGTTGGTAAAAAGCAGTGCTCCATGCTCGCCCTTCTTAATAATCAGGTATTCGGGACCCATTGCCCTTATCATTTTTGCGGCTTTTATTAGATTTGGTTCCTGAGCCAGGAGGCGCGCCTCGGAGTCATTAATAATTAATACATCCACTTTCTTCAGCACTTCCAATAATTCATTCTTTTTACCTTCGATCCAGAAATTCATGGTATCGCATACTACAAATTTAGGTTCTTCCATCTGCTCCAAAACCTTTAACTGCAGAGTAGGGTCAATGTTACCAAGAAGTACGAATTTTGCTTTCCTGTATTTTTCAGGAATTACCGGATTAAAAGCTTCAAAGACATTTAATTCCGTCAAAAGGGTATCCCTGACATTCAGGTCATAATGATATTTTCCAGCCCAGCGGAATGTCTTTGCACCTTCAACTATCTGCAGTCCTTCCAGGTCTATATTATGATCTTCAAGCAACTGAATATATTCCTTGTCAAAATCTTCTCCAACAACTCCAACCATATAGACCGGACCGCTGAAATAACTTGCGGCTAATGATACGTAGACTGCCGATCCGCCTAGGGCATTGTCTATTCTGTCAAAAGGCGTTGCAACAGTATCAAGTGCTATTGACCCAACTATTAATAAACCCACTACTTACTCCCTATTTGTTATTTAACAATTATATCTTGCAAAACTAACTGATTATCCGGTAAAAATATACTAAAATATTCCGCTCTTATAAAACTTAATTCCTATCCTTGTTCCAGGCAGAATTTAAGAATATATGGAATTTATAGGTAATGAGGGATGGCTGAAATACCGCAGGATAGATCACCTTATTGCTGTTCTGCTGCTCCTTTGTGCTTGTTTTCCAATCCTGATCTCTTCAAAATTCAGGAAACAATTACCTTTCGTAAAATATTCACATATAATTTGCACCGAATTTTTCTGCCCCTGCCATGCCAATAGCTCTAAGGCTTGCTCTTTTTTTACCCATTGGTAATCGGAATGTTCATGTGAAATTACTACCTGCGAATTATCTTTTACAAGGGCTACGAAAACCGGGACCATACAAATATGGTTACGCCTCCATGAATAGAAGGAATTTACATATGGAACCAGCCACAGTTTTTCAGGAGAAAGTCCTGTTTCTTCTTTTATCTCACGAAATGCAGTTTCATAGGCCTTTTCACCCTGATTAATGGACCCGGTGACCATTTGCCACAAACCCGGGAATATTTCCAATTCCGAACGTTTCAGCAGTAAAAACTCGAGATCATCTCCGTTTCCCCTGAAAACGTGAGCCTCAACCATATATGAAAGTACTTTCACAAGATGACTCCTAAAATCATTCCTAATATATATTAAAATTTCCCATAAGGCAAAGGTGCGTTAATTACTAAATTAAGAAATTTGGCCAAATACGCATAATATTAAATATTATTTTCCGACATAAAATAATATGATCTGCCCTGCATTGTGGACTTTTTGCTATTTTTGAGAGTATATCTTCTTATTTTAAGTGCTTTTTCATTAAATTCTTTGTATATTTTGGTCTTTGATTTTTACTAAGTACTTAATATTTTATAAGATAGCCAAAAATATCTTTATATATAAGATTTGCGAGAATGGCGGAATTTGGTAGACGCGCTAGACTTAGGATCTAGTACCTCACCGGTGTCGGGGTTCGAGTCCCCGTTCTCGCACTAATTTTTTTCTTTATCAATAAAATTTATTCGAGGATAAATTGGAAACCAAAATCAACGTTGTCTCAGAAAGCGAACATGAATTAGAAGTAGTTTTAACCTATGAAGAAATCCAGCCCGAACTGGAAAAAGCCTACCTGGATGAAAGAAAAAAAATAGAATTACCCGGTTTTAGAAAAGGTAAAGCACCCTTAAGTCTGCTAAAAAAAATGTATGGTGATGCTATTGAATATCAGGCCAGTGAGAAAATTGCGAATAAAAAATTCTGGGATATTGTTGAAGAACAGAAATTAAACCCGATAAGCACCCCACAAATGGTTGATCTGAATTTTGAAAAGGACTCAAAACTTTCCTTCAAGATCAAATATGAGGTCAAACCTGCTATTGAATTAAAGGATTATTCGGGACTTGAAGTTAAAAAAATTGTATTTAATGTTGATGACGAACAGGTCAACAGTGAGATAAATTATCTATTAAAGACAAATAGTACTTTTGCTGATGCTGATACTGTTGAGGATAAGAATAGTATAATTACAGCTGATCTGCAGAGAATGGATTCTGAAGGAAAGCCCGTTGAAGGGATTAAAAGCGAAGGTGTCAGAATAGATCTTACCGATGAAAGGGTAAATCCTCAGCTTGTTGAAAATGCATTAGGCAAGAAAACAGGCGATACTTTTAATTTCTCCTTCCAGGATTCAAGAGAAATAGAGGAAGACGGAGTTAAAAAGACAGTACCCGAAGATATAATGTATTCTGCGACAATTAAATCCATTCAAAAAATAGTACTTCCCGAGCTCAATGATGAATTTGTAAAGAAAGTCACCAAGGACAAGTTCTCTACCCCGGATGAATGGAAAGAAAATATCAGGAAAGGACTGCAGGATTATTTTGACAGACAGTCAGAAGATATGCTTGTTAATTCCCTTCTGAATGACGTGGTCAAGAATAATGATTTTAAGGCCCCTCACGGTTACGTCCATTCATTATTGGACAGAATGGTCCGTATGGAAGAAGAAAGGGCTAAAAATGAGGGGATTAAGAAATTTGATGCACATGAAGCACATAATCGCCTGCACAGCCGGGCAGAATGGACTGCAAAGTGGCAGATAATTATGGAAAACCTTGCAAAGAAGGAAAATATCAAGGTTGAAGAAAATGAATTGAGAGAGATAGCCGAGAAAGAAGCCACAGAAACTGGTATTTCTGTTGATAAATTGCTTAAGTATTATAGCGATACTAACAGGGCTGAAATTCTTTTAGAAGACAAAGTTATTGATTTTCTTAAAAAGAATAATAATATTAAAGAAGTTAACGCTAAAGACTTAGACAATAAATCAGAAGAAAACAACCAAAAAGAGGGATAATGAAAACAGAAATTTATAATCAGCTTGTCCCCTACGTTATTGAGCAGACGGGCCGCGGAGAACGTGGGATGGATATATTTTCTAGGCTGCTTAGAGAAAGAATCATTTTTATTGGTACACCAATTGACGATCATATAGCCAGTCTCGTTGTTGCACAGCTCCTTTTCCTTGAGGCTGAAGATCCTGAAAAAGACGTAAATCTATACATCAATTCGCCTGGCGGGAGTGTATCTGCAGGCCTGGCGATTTACGATACAATGAAGTATATAAAACCCGATGTAGCGACAATCTGTGTTGGTATGGCTGCCAGCATGGGTGCTGTACTGCTGGCCGGAGGTGCTGCTGGCAAGAGGTCTTCTTTGCCCCATTCCAGAATAATGATCCACCAGCCATGGGTTGGAGGGCTGCAGGGACAGACTACGGATATTGAAATTCATGCAAAAGAAATGATAAAAACCCGTCAACTTTTATATGAGATCCTTGCTGAGCACACTGGTAAAAGTGTTGAACAGATTACAAAGGACTGCGACAGAGATTATTATCTCTCCCCCGCTGAAGCTAAGGAATATAAACTGATTGATTCAGTTCTGGAAAGAAGAATTCCGGTTAACGGTCAGGGCGAAAAGAAGTAATCTTTTTTTTGTATTTTTTATGAAGGGATTGTTTATTTAACAATCCCTTTTTTATTTTAAACCGTTTTAATTGTGGCGGCTATTTTTCGCCTTTTCATTCTCCGATTCGAATAAGGAAGCTTTATGAAATTTCTAAAATACGTTCCTGTTATTTTGCTGCTGATTCTTTATAATGATTCTTTCACCCAAAACAAACTTTTAACAATTGATGACATTGTAACTGCCGGAAGAACCACCCTTGCGCCCAGAAGGCTGCTTCAGCTGCAGTGGCTGCCAGGTGAAAAATCCTATGTATATATCGATAAGGCAGGCAACACTTTAACCCTCTTCAGGGGCCATACCGGATCTGACAAAACCGAAAATGTTCTTACACTCGATGAATTTAATAATGCATTAAAAATGCTTAACGTCAGTCCCGTAAACAGGTTCCCATTACTCAAATGGCTTGAGGCCGGTAAATTTCGTTTTCTTATAAATAACAGCATTTATACATTCGAACTGGCCACTAAAACAGCAACAAGAATAGACGATCTGGATAACGATGCCCTTAATATCGAGGTGGAAAGGAACCACAATTATGCCGCATACACAAAACTTAATAATCTTTTTCTTTCCCTGAATTCAGGCAATGTTAAACAGATCACCAGGGATACGATTACAGAAATTGTTAATGGCCAGTCGGTACATAGAAATGAATTCGGCATTGAAAAAGGTATTTTCTGGTCTCCCAACAGTAACATGCTTGCATTTTACAGGATGGATCAGACTATGGTGACTGACTATCCGCTGGTTGATATCACCGAAAGGCCTGCAAACCTTGTAAAAATAAAGTATCCGATGGCTGGTATGGCAAGCCATCAGGTTACAATTGGTATATATAACGTTAAGACAGAGAAAACGACATGGCTAAAAACCGGTGAACCCAAAGACCAGTATCTTACAAATGTAACCTGGAGCCCTGATGAAAAATATATTTTCGTGGCCCACCTGAACCGCGACCAGAACCTGATGAGGTTGATAAAGTATGACGCTGCATCAGGTGATATGGTAAAGACTTTATTCGAAGAAAAAAGCGACAAATATGTTGAACCCTTAAATGGACCAATATTCCTGAACAATAGCAATAACGGATTTTTATGGCAATCCAGAAGAGACGGATGGAATCATTTTTATCTTTATGATACCGCAGGAAACCTACTGAAACAGCTTAAAAAAGGTGAATGGGAAGTAACATCTTTCGAGGGCTTCGATAAAAATGCGGGGAGAATATTTTTCATGGCCACAAAAGAAGATGTTCTACAGAGGCACCTCTATTCCCTGAATCTCAGCTCCGGTGAAATGAAGAAACTTACTTCTGCAGAAGGTACTCATCTGTGCCAGCTCGAAAATGATGGCGATTTTTTCATTGATACATACTCAAATCTTAACGTTCCGTACATAGCCAGCGTAAATGACGCAAAAGGAAACATTAATAAAACACTCTTGAAATCCGATAACCCAATTAAAGAATATGCAATCGGACAGACAAAGATTTTCCCAATTCCGGGTAATGGCGGCTATAAACTGTTTTCCAGAGTGATTTTCCCTGTGGATTTTGATTCAGCAAAAAAGTATCCTGTACTGGTTTATGTTTACGGCGGCCCTCATTCGCAACTTGTTACAAATGAATGGCTTGGAGGGGCTAATCTTTGGCTGAATTATATGGCAGAACAGGGATATATAGTCTTTACACTTGATAACCGTGGAACAAGCAACAGAGGCCTTGAATTCGAACAAACAACATTCAGGCACTTAGGGACTCATGAAATAGAAGATCAGCTTTCAGGAATTGAATACCTTAAAAACCAGCCCTACGTTGACCAGAACCGGATTGGAGTCTTTGGCTGGAGTTACGGCGGGTTTATGGCAACATCTTTAATGACACGCGCTGCAGACGTTTTTAAGGTAGGTGTAGCCGGGGGTCCGGTCATCGACTGGAGCTATTATGAGATTATGTATGGCGAAAGATATATGGATACCCCCCAGCAGAATCCCGAAGGGTACAGGGAATCGAGTTTGCTTAATTACGTTGATAAGCTGAAAGGCAAATTACTGTTGATTCACGGGACAATGGACCCAACAGTCGTCTGGCAGAATTCACTAATGTTTGTTAAGAAAGCTGTAAGTCTTGATATACCACTGGATTATTTCCCTTATCCGGGACATGAACATGGTGTAACTGGTACAGATAACATTCACCTATATAAAAAGATCACTGCTTATTTCAAGAATAATTTATAAAAAAACTAATAAATATCCTGAGAGTCCGGTGCCGGCTCTCAGGATTTTATCCTCAAATTTCCAAATTCACGCCTTCTGATTAGCATTTATTAGTAATTGACATTTGCCCCCGAATTTTATACGTTACGTTGTATTCAGTTATAATTTCCAGGATTTCTGTCCTCTGATGCTTCTTAATTTTCTCATGAGTTTTCTTTCTATTTTTGTTCTCTGAGAGGCGCCAAAATATTCAATTAGGAGGTTCAGTCATGAAAACATTACTGCTCTTAATTTCATTTGCTTTTTTAGTCAGCACTTCATTAGCTCAGGATACTGTAAAAGTAGCCGAACAGTCATCTGCTATGCCAGATCAGATTCAGATCAACACTGCAATTGCAAAAATTGAAAGCGGGATGGCACAGGGCAAGGCTTCCATGTTTAATGATGTTATGGGATCTGCCATGATAATCAGGATAAGCAATATGGAAACCAGAAACGTCTCGGCAAGTCACGCATGCAGGCTACTGGATGATTATTTTACGGGGAAAGAATCAATTTCATTTACCTTTACAAGTGTCCCTAAAAAAGACTTACCTATCAATGCCACCGGAAAATTGTCATACCTTGTCAATGGTAAGAGAAACAACATGTTCGTACTGGTAACATTGATTCCCAAGGGAAACAGGGTTCGGATCGATGCAATAAAAATTGGAAATAATCCCAAAATGAAATAATAATCTGGAATATTATTCCCGTTTTTTGTTATATTAAAAGCGATTGGGGAGATACTACAAATTTTCTTCCATCAGTAAATACTATTCTGTTTAAATTCTGTGAAAGGTTACTATGGATACTGAATTTTTAGCACGGCTGCAGTTCGCATTTACAATTTCTTTCCATTACATATATCCTCCCATGAGTATAGGTCTCGGGGTAATTCTTGTAATACTTGAAGGATTGTATTTAAAGACAAAGAACAAGAAATACGAAGAGATCACCAAGTTCTGGGTAAAGATTTTTGCGCTTACCTTTGCAATGGGAGTTGCAACCGGGATCGTAATGGAATTTGAGTTTGGGACAAACTGGGCCACGTATTCCCGGTTTGTGGGGGATGTCTTCGGAAGTGCACTTGCCGCTGAAGGTATATTCGCTTTTTTCCTTGAATCAGGATTTCTTGCAATTCTGGTCTTTGGATGGGAAAAGGTTTCGCCCAGGGTACATTTTTTCTCAACCATAATGGTTTCTCTGGGATCTATGCTGAGTGCCGTCTGGATAGTAGTGGCAAATTCATGGCAGCAGACTCCTGCAGGTTTCCACATAGTAGGACATGGACTGCATTCAAGGGCCGAAATAACCGATTTCTGGCAGATGGTTTTTAACCCTTCCTCTGTTCAGCGCCTGACACATACACTTTCTGGCGCATGGCAGGCCGGAGCTTTTCTGGTAATCAGCGTGAGCGCTTTCTACCTCCTTAAAAAAAGACACTCTGAATTTGCAAAGGCCTCTCTGAAGGCAGGACTTGCACTGGCAGTTTTTGCATCTTTATTTCAGCTTCTTACAGGCCATCAGAGTGCAGCTGAAGTCAGCAAAGCCCAGCCCGCAAAACTGGCTGCCTTCGAAGCACACTACGATTCTCTGGCACCTGCAGGGATGTACCTGTTCGGCTGGGTAAATGAAGATAAGCAGGATGTAAGCTTCGGAGTGAAAATACCCGGAATGCTTAGTTATCTCGTACATGGTGATGCATCCAAACCGGTAATTGGTATTAATAGTTTTAAAAAATCAGATATACCCCCTGTTGGTTTCGTTTTTCAGACATATCATTTGATGGTTGCTATCGGAATGCTGCTAATCTTTCTCAGTCTTTTCAGCTTATATTTATTATGGAAGAATAAACTCTTCGAGAATAAATGGTGGCTCAGAATACTTGTGGCTTCTGTATTACTGCCACAAATGGCAAACCAGCTCGGCTGGTTCTCTGCTGAGGTAGGACGTCAGCCATGGGTTGTATACGGCTTGCTTCGTACTTCTGACGGTCTGTCAAAAGCCGTTAGTTCAGGACAAATACTGTTTTCTCTAATTCTGTTTACATTTATCTATATTCTCCTTTTCATCTTATTTATCTATTTGCTTGATCATAAGATAAAACATGGACCGGAACATCCAGAAACTCTGGAATCCGAATATGACAGACAAAAAGAAGTTTTTAATGAATAATATCAAATCTTGAAAAGGAGAAATTAATGGATCTGAATATAGTTTGGTTTGTGCTAATAGGTATACTGATTACCGGATATGCCATTCTTGATGGTTTTGACCTGGGGGTCGGAAGCCTGCACCTGTTTACCAGTACGGACGAAGAAAGGCGAATAATGCTGAATTCGATCGGTCCGGTATGGGATGGTAATGAGGTATGGCTGGTAACAAGCGGCGGAGCCCTGTTTGCCGCATTTCCCGAAGCATATGCTACAGTTTTTTCAGGATTTTATACCGCCTTCATGCTCCTTCTGTTTTCTCTCATCTTCAGGGCAGTTGCTATTGAGTTCCGAAGCAAACAGCCAATGAAATGGTGGCGCCAGATGTGGGACACGGCTTTCAGTGCCGGCAGTTTTTTTATTGCTCTTCTAATGGGAGTTGCTCTTGGAAATATTGCAATAGGAATACCGCTGGATTCTAATAAAGAATTCATCGGCAGTTTTATTGCCCTTCTAAACCCGTTCGCATTACTCGTCGGAATTACTACTGTTGCCCTGTTCATGATGCATGGAGCAATATACGTTGTAATGAAAACAGAAGGGGTTATGCACGACAAGATAAGAGGCTGGATCAATAACACAATAATATTATTTGTTATTTGTTATGTCACTACCACAATGGCTACTCTTATCTATTATCCCCATATGGCTGATCACTTCAAGCAGTACCCTGTTTTATTTACCGTAGCAATACTTAATATGCTGGCAATTGCCAATATACCACGAGAGATCTATCATGGGAGGGATTTTAACGCCTTCTTATCTTCAAGCGCAAGTATTATTACGCTGCTGGCACTATTTGCTATTGGAATTTTCCCCAACATGGTGATATCCAGCCCGATACCTGAACACAGCCTTACAATTTATAATGCAGCATCCTCGCAAAAAACCCTGATGATTATGCTGATTGTGGCAATTATCGGGATACCGTTTGTGCTGGGTTATACAGCAAGTATACACTGGATATTCAGGGGGAAAGTAAAAGTAGACACATCCAGCTACTAATATATATCCACCCCACAATAAAAGGATTACACAGTGATGTTGCATCAATTTGCCAATTGAATGCAATATCACTGAACAGTATTCGTATACCTGCTTGTCTTACATATATAAGATATATAGGTAAATATTTTCATTTTTTTTACGATAATATCCCAGCGATAAGGAGAGGAGAAAATACTATTAAACTCAAAATACTCATTGTTGATGATTCTGACATAATAAGAAAGGTTCTAAAGACTTTTTTTGAGGACCATAATATTGAGGTGACTACCTGTAGTGATGGCCTGAATGGCATTAAGAATGCCGTGGAGGGAAGCCCGGACCTCATATTTCTGGATTATTACATGCCGGGTATGAATGGGTTAGACATGCTAAAAGTTGTAAGATCCTTTGAACAGACAAAGAACATTCCTATTATTTTTATTACTTCCACAGATAATGCAAAAGAAATCTCGGATGTAAGACAGGCAGGAGCGACCAGGGTTCTATTCAAACCCCTGAAGAGGAATGAAATTACTACTGCAGTTGAAGATATATTTGGGAAAAAATTTCTTTCTGAATTAAGGATACAAAAACTCTTCGGACAGCCTGAAAAAGAAAATGATGACGCCGCTATTTCAAAAAGAGCTGAAATTGAGATCAGGAATTCCATGGTAAAACTGTTCTTAAAAACAGCCGATCTAAGAAAGAGTGATATTACCAGCTACCTTGAGGCTGATAACTACCTTCAGCTGAAATATGTTGTACATGAGCTGAGGGGAATTGGCGGAATGATTGGTTATCCAAGACTTACCCTGATAAGCGAACACCTTGAGAATATGCTGGCCAGACCAGCAGATCAGATCCGGAAAAGAGATGTACACGACTTTTGTTCAAAAATAATTTCTCTGATTGAGCAGGTACAACAGGATAATGATGCCTGAAAAAGCAATCGTCCTGAAATAAAAAACCGTTTATCAGAAAAACGCCCTTACTTCAGCTCTGGCTGTATGAATAACTCCCCCCTTGCCCTGAACGCGCCCGTCATAACCAATAGTTGACTGAAGATTGCCAGCAAAGCGATAATCAAAATTGAATCTCCAGAAATAGTTTTTCCCTATGAAATTCCCTTTCGTCATTTCAAACGGGATGTAATTCAGTTCAGTATTTGCCAACAATTCATTCCTCTCCACTTCCAATCTGAGTCTGCCCGTCCCGGCAAATGAAAGCGTAAACCGGAAATTCTGCGAATTCTGATTAATTACAGTCGGATTTACTGGCAGATCATCCTGAAGCCTGGCCGTCGTAAGTTTTAAACCGGCTTCAATATTTTTTACCGGCCTGTACGAAAAATCCGTACTGAATGTATTTCCTGTAAGCATTCTTGCCCTGCTCAGACTGTTTGTACTAATCAGATTATCAGCCTGGTTTATTATATCTGTCTGATTGCTTACTTCTTCTACCATTTTGAATTTAATACGCAGGCTCCTTTCCCTTACGTACCCCCTTTCAGGCCCACCGCTGAATTGGTTGAGACTTTTTGTCTGCATAAATCTGAAGCGAAAAGAAAGCTCGTTGCTGTTTTCAAACAGAAACAGGTCCTGCTGAAACAGATTACTTCCGCTGATCGTCGTGGAATCATTCTGAAATGCAGAAAAATGCAGTAAATATATCTTCTTCGTCTCCTGCAGTTTACTGTTTTCCTCAACTCTGATAAATGTTTCACTTGAAACCGGGGTTAAAAAGAAACCGGCCAAGGTGTTCTTTTTGACTATTTTATCCATACTAATGTGCAGCCTCGTATTCACTTTCAGGTCAATTACAGGGAACAACTGATCTGTCGGATAAGTAGTAACCACATAATCGCCATCATACAACGTAGGTTCAAATTCATTCTCATCTGCTATCCCATTATTATTAAGATCTCCACTGTATTTATAATTGCCGGTCCCGACCGGGACTTTAATAAATACCCTTTGCAGCCTTGCGGCCCTTTGTGTAGATCCCTCATAATAAAGATCGCCGGTTACAGCCTGATCAGCAAGATTAAACCGGGACTGTGAACGAACCAGGATAGTTTCATTATTTAACAATCCCCTGCGCAAAAAAGCATCAGTATACTTTTTAGATCTCAGCACAAGGTTCAGACTTGTGGTAAACTCTTTTATTCCACGATAAGAGAGATCATAGGTTTGAGTGTATGACTTCGACTCCCGTTCCATAATTCCGTTAATAGGGCTTAAATCATTTCTTATTGAATATTGAGCCCTGAAGTTTAATCCCCCCAGATTGACAAAATCGATAGAAGGAATGTATTCTGTATATTTCAGGCTTCCGGATCCGAGTGAATCAAATATTCCCGGGCGCTCTCTCTTATCTTCCGCAAGGAAATCTGCAGAGGTCCTGATATGGTCTCCCAAATAGTAGTACAGGCTTCCATTCTGGCGGTACCAGTTTGTTTTGGATATACTGTTAAGTGTATTCACATAGTCAAAATGGTAGTCGACGCCATACTTGTTCTTTTCTTCAATGTTTATGCTGTTCAATAACCGTTTTGATGTAAATTCGCTGCCTCTTCTTAAATAGCCATACATTGAGTTTACAGTAACCAGTTTCCAGGGTACAAGAGTCAGATTGCCTTCTCTCAGCTGCTCATCGCTGTTCTCAGCTGTTGCGCTGATATTGTAATTTCTGTTAAATTCGACCTCATTGATCCTGTCCAGGGTGGTAAATCTGCTCTGAATATACCTGTCTTTGAAGCTCAACCCGATTTTCCCAAAATCAACATCCCCAATTTTGACCTCCTGAGGTTTGATATTCAAAAATACATTCCTGGCTGTACCTGAATTATCCTTATCCAGATTCGAAAATCGGTTCTTATCCCAAAGACTTCCGGCAGCCTCCAGATTCAGGCTGATATCCTTAGCTGGAAAAATTTCCAGTGCAATATTACCCATTTGCTTTAACTCCGGCATAGGAAGAAATACAATTGGTAAATACTCACCCTTCCCGATTCCTGCGAACCTGTAATTACCCAGACTCTCTCTTTCATAATCACCCTTATTACTGCCAATAAAACTAAAAATCACGTTATATAACCCTTTGCCAGGGTTATATACATAATAACTGTAAGGGACTGAACCGACTAAAGTATCTACCCTGGTATATGCACCTTTGATTACCCCCATAGAATCGGGAAGCGCCAAGGTTACTCCTGATTTTACGGCTGCGTTTCTGTCATTTCCGGCAGCTTCCAGTATTTTTCTATCACTATCAGATATGGAAACATCGATTGGAGAATCCTGATTATCACCCTCCCTGAAATAATTGATTTTTATATTAATTTTATCGTTCAGTTGTGATGTCTGGAAGCTTGTTCCAAAAAATGTTCTGGCAAAACGGCGGTCGGAATACTCAAAATCGACTGAAATTCTGCTGGCCGAAGTAATTAAACGCCGGGGAGTAAATGTAATCTGGGCATTTGAATAATCGATTACGTAGTCGTTATTCTCCCCTCTTTTCATTACTTCTCCGTCAATATATACTTTTTCACTTCCGGCAATAACTATAATATCTCTTTCACTGTTAATTCCTGAAAGGCGGTATGGGCCCTGTACTCCTTCGCCGCCGTTGAACTGGTTGGTGTTAAATTTCCCTTTTGATCCTGCAATGCTCAAGATACCCTTATATTTATCGAAATTAAGCTCAGCTTTTAACCCCTGAAGCTTTCTGTCAATTGCACCAAACTCCCCGAGCCTTCCATTCAGATCATAATCCCCAAATGTACCTATTGCATTTGGATGCCGTATTTCTATAAATACCTTGTCCAGCTCATCCAGCCTTTCAGTATTGCCTTCAGGCTGGATTGGAGTATTTTCATCAGTCAGGGCAGCAACAATTTCTATATTTTCAGAAAGTCTTCCGGAAAGCTGGAGACGCAATCCACTGTTGAGGGTAAGATCTCTGGTAGTCCCAACTGTAAAGCCTCTTACAAGAGTACCGCTTTTATGAATGTCCTTACCGAAAATGGCTTCCGGAGTGAATCCGGAGCTCTCAGCTTTAAGAACCCGGATTGTATCGTTTATTCCACTCCCCGGCCTTGTTTCAAGTGTTCTTCTTTTATATTCCTTTTTGAGAGAGGTTTTATAGCTTTGATAAGTGACAATAAGTGTGTCGAAAATTGAATATTTTAGCGAATCTGAAAGCCTGAAATATGCTTTAGGATAGAATACTGTGTAGTCCTCTCTGTTCAGTATCCTCCCATTAAGTTTAATTAGTTCGCTAAAAGGGACTATACTTACAGAAGAGAGCGGATATATATTATTAAAATTGACCCGGATTGTATCAGTAACCAATACAGTAGAATACTTATCCTGTGCATGCGAGTTAATGCAGAAGCCGGTCAGAATTAACAGAATATACAGATTTTTAAGAAAATACTTCAATAGTTTATCGATATTTTTAGAGGATAAATCTAATCACAGAGCAGTCAAAAGTCAAAAGTGAAAAAATTCTCCTTAAAAACTACAATTTTTCTTGTTCATCCGTACTTAGTTTTGCGGCACGATCGCTTATTGCAGGGGAATCAGAATTCAAGACTGATCCCAATTGAAGGGATTATCCCAATAACCGGGTCATCAGCAATCCTGTTTTCGGATTTTTCCCACCGTATCAGCGATTTTACCTTATGGTTGTATATGTTTTGTATATCAAGGTAGGTCCTTAAATTCCAGGTATCAAATTTCCATTCCCTGTCAATTCTGATATCCAGAGAATGCTGGTCTTCCATTCTGCCGGTATTATAATTATCTGCACTCTGTGTGCCATCACTGTTAAATGGTGTATAAGGCATACCCGAAGCAAACCTGAATTTTACATCAAATTCCCAGTTTTTATAAAAAATAACGCCTGCTGCAAAATTAATTATCCACCGTTGATCATAACTCCCCGGTCTTTTAACCCCATCCAGTCCCCAAAAATACACTTCACTGTAGGTTACATTCAGCATCCCATGAAAAGGGCTATCCGATATTTTTTTTTGAGCAGTAAACTCAATTCCCCTGATTAATCCTTTCCC
>JBLMZM010000229.1:0-4569 GCA_050258815.1 Ignavibacteriales bacterium | reverse complement strand
AGAGCTTCGGAGAAGCGACTTGTCTGTTGGGCCTATTCAAGGGTTTTTAAATACGTTAGGTTGACTTAATTGAATATATCAACTTATTTTATAAATTTATCGAGATTCAATAAATTTTTATTGACTATATATGTATATTGCATTAAATTGCCCCAACAAATTTGAGGACTGTTATGAAAATTCTGAAAGGAAGGTTTTTTGTTAAATCCGTTTATGTATATTTCGATATTTTCACAAAAATCTATCCGCTAATCCTTTTAAGAATAGTCGGGAATTCTTTAAGCGGTAAGAATGATCAGGTGTTATTCCAAATATTCCCAAGCGTTGACTTCTACAACTTATTTTCAAACGAACCAGAGTTATTCAGCCCGAATTTTGTGTCATGGTGGGTAAAGGCAGCTATTATTACTTCAAATCTTCTGGTATTCGGCCTGACATACTTCATGATTATTCAGCTGAACCGGTTCCTTAAAAACAGCTATGAAGAAAATCCATTTATCCGGGAAAACGCCAGGCGTCTTAAAACTGCAGGAATGCTTACAATTATACTTGCCGTCTTTATTTCGTTAAAAGATGTCGTCTTAAAGGCTTATCTGCTTGATGCACCCTTGACTCTTCGTGGCCTTCTCATCCCGATGAATTTCATAATGGGGTTCTTCAGTCCTTACTTTATAATCGGTATGTTTACATATGCACTTGGCGAAATTTCATTAAGGGCGGCAAAGTTGAAGGAAGAAGCGGAGTTAACAGTATAAAGGAATCTAAATGGCAATAAGAGTAAATCTTGATGTGATGATGGCAAAAAGAAAGATGTCTTTGACTGAACTGTCTGAAAAAGTAGGACTTACGCAGGCAAACCTTTCAATACTTAAGACTGAAAAGGCGAAGGCAGTCAGGTTTTCAACATTAGATTCAATTTGCAGGGTATTAAACTGCCAGCCCGGCGATATATTGGAATATGTTCCCGATTCCATTCCTGGAAACAAAAGAAAATAAATAATCACTAAAATCTGGACCGCCCATTAGATGCTGACGGATTTAAATATTCTATGGTGATCTAAATGGTTACGATATGTTATTTGACTCTTTGATTTCGAATAATTAAACTTGCATTGACTAAAAAAAAAGCCGAAAATAGAATACATTTATGGAATAATCTAATGTTATTAAGAGAAGACCACATTACAGAGTTTAAAGCTAACTGGAGAGATGAACTGCTCAGATATTTTTCGGGCTTTGCAAATACCGAAGGTGGTAAGCTATTTATTGGTGTGGACGACGATGGAAGAGTAATCGGGATTACAAATGCCGACAAGTTACTCCATGAAATACCTCAGAAATCTAGAAATCAATTGGGAATTATTCCTCAAATTACTGTTGAAAAAGAGGAAGATAAGGAGTACTTGATTATTGAAATCCAGAAATCATATGCTCCAATTTCCTATAACGGGAAATATTATACACGAAGCGGAAGCAGCCTATTTGAACTTCAGGGTAGAGAACTTACAGAATTCCTTATATCCCGATCTGGAAGAAACTGGGAAGATTACGTAGTAGAAGAGGCTTCAATGGAGGAAATTGATCCAGATACAATTAAGTGGTTCAGGAAAAAAGCAAAGAACAGACTTCCTTTCGTTGGAGAAGATGACGACAAAACCGTACTTATGAAACTTAACCTTCTATCCGAAGGGAAACTGACCCGCGCTGCTATCCTGCTCTTTGGGCGCGAACCAAAGCGTTACTTTACCTCTGCTATAATCCGGATAGGACGATTTATTACTGATACAGAGGTGGTTTCAACTGATGAGATCGAGGGGAATCTTTTTGATCAAATAGAAAAGGCAATAAAGATCCTTGAAGATAAATATCTGGTACTTAAGATGCGGGATGATGGCCTGTACAGGAAAGAGACCTGGGATTATCCGTTGGATGCTTTGAGGGAAGCTTTAATGAATGCTATCATACATAAGGATTATTTGAGCAGTCATATCCAGCTAAAAGTCTACCCGGATAAACTGACTCTCTGGAATAGTGGGGCTTTACCAAATCAGCTTAAAATAGAAGATTTGAAACATACCCATCCTTCAATTCCACGTAACCCTAAGCTTGCAGATACATTTTTTAAGGCTGGACTTGTAGAGACGTGGGGACGAGGCACCTTGCGAATTATTAACGAATGCCGCAACGCAGGGCTTCCCGAACCTGTTTTTCAGGAATATCAGGGTGGTTTTTTCCTTACTTTACAAAAGGAGATCATAACCGAGAATTATCTGGCGGAACTTGGCCTTAGTGAAAGGCAAATTAAGGCAGTTCTACATACAAAGCAAAGTGGGAAAATTACAAATAAAGAATATCAGAGGTTGTTTGGATTATCAAAACCCACTGCATCCAGAGAGCTTAAGGAGTTGGTCACTAAAGAAATTCTTGAACAGGTTGGCAGTACAGGACGAGGTACTTATTATCGTCTCAAAGACCGGGGTGGAATGGGCTCATAAAGGGCTCAAAGGGCTCATAAAGGGCTCAAAGGGCTCAGTTGGAAGTAAAACAATCATCATCATTTTTACAATAAACCGGGGCCTAAAATGAAGCGTGCGATTTATATTCTGGCTTTACTATTAGTTATTTTGACCGGCTGCAGCAAACAGCAGAAAGATTATCCCAATATTAAATATTCCAAGATTATAAAAGATGTAAAATGGGGCTCAGGCGTTAATGAGATAAAAGCATTATTAGAAGATAAATATAAACTCGACTTTAACAAGGAACTGAAACAGAGCAGGCAAAATAGCAGAGTGCTTGAATTTACAGGAGGTAAAATTGAAGGGATAGGTACTCAAAGATGGGGAGTATGCTTTACGGATAATTGTTTAACCTTCATTATGATAAAGATTGAATCGGGTTCAGCCAATGAAATTGAAAGAATATTCCTGACTCTTAAAAACGGGGTGGATAAAGTTTCCTTTACCAAAATGTCCGCCGGGGAAAATGAATGGATTTTCTCTGAAAACAAAGATGCCAAATGTACTCTTCAGTTGGCTAAATGTAAGAATGGAATTACCATGTTATTTTCATCCAGCAAGTTTATAAAATCTTCTCAGAAATAAATAAGACAGCAGAACATTTAGAATTACGCAGTTACGAAGTCATCCTCCGGATGACGAAACATTTGTAGCCCGGGGTAAAGGAATTCGCCTCCGGCGAATGACTGAACCCCGGGTTAAAAATCCCCCCTCACATTAGAGCTCCGTCAGGAGCGATATCTGAGATTAAATCTATCTCGTAAAGATAAAAGGGAGAAAATGGAAGGTTACTTTACCGTCGCAATCAGCGACTGCTGCACACGGAACAGATCCTTTGGGTCCACCTTGATCTGCCCAACCGTCTGCGTTGGTACGGCCGAGAACTCGAAGTATCTTCCCTTATACGTAAATATTACAACCCTTACCGGAAGACCCTCGGTACCCTCGTATTCATAGGCACCAAACTTTTTCTTGTTGAAATTAAAATACTCATCCTCACGCACCGGCTTATATCCCGCACCCATCCTGTTTATCTTAAGCTGACGGCTGTAATTAAGGGCAAATAAAAGAGAGTCCTCAACCGCCTGCGCCTTAAATATGCTGTCGGTGTTAAGCGCTACCAGGTTCATCGTCGCGGAAAAATCCTTTCTTATTAACCAGAGATCTAATGACTTATTATCACCGCTTTCCGCCCTCGTCCACCCTCTGGGAACGCGGAAAGTAAGATCGCTTGAGGCTGAATAAACCGTATCGTTTGTAAGAGGATAATCGGCACTGGGATAAACCGCGCTTCCTACACGCGCTGGAGCACAAGAATTGATTAGAAAAGGAGATGAAAAGACCGCCGCAACTACACCAAAGCGGAAGAGTATTTTTAATATTTCCGGAAGTCTTTTCATCTTAAAATATTATTTACCCGCTCCCCTTAAGAACTTCGGGGATTCAAGCGTGAGCATTAAAGAGATCTTGTGCGAGTCGCCCAGGGCATCGTCCTTCGACCCGCTGAAATGCGCAAATGAATAATCTATGCTGAGCTTAGGAAGCTTTACCCCCGCGCCCACGGTAAAATCCTTTATATCATTGTAGCCCATTCGGACCGCAACTACATCATTGTAACTGTACTCAAGACCACCCCTGAAGTCAAGACTAACGGGCCCCACATTCATCTGGCTTGCAAATCTGCGGTTCTCAAACCTCATGTCGAAACCGGCCGCAGGAGTCACTTTTCCGTAAAGAAAATCGAACGTGTAGGCAATGCCCGTTTTTGCTGTCGGTGAAATAAGTTCGTTTGTACCGGTACTCCATGCTACAAGCGTTGTTGTTATGTCCTGCACGTTTGCGCCCAGCGAAAGCCTCTCCGTAGGCATATAAAGAAGGCCCACGTCAAAGCCTATTCCCATTGCGTTGTACTCGGCGATGTCGCGCCTGATCAGTTTAACGTTCGCTCCGTAGTAAAGCTTGTCTGAATGCCTTTTGGCAAAGGTAAAATAAAAAGCCCAGTCGGCGTTGCTGAATTCCTTTACGCGCGAAGGATCGATGTGAGCGTTGG
>JBLMZM010000228.1:0-5822 GCA_050258815.1 Ignavibacteriales bacterium | reverse complement strand
AACAATATGCCCGCCTACATTTATTGCCCTTAAGAATGCAGCATATATGGCCATTTCAATTGCTTCCCTTCTGATTTTTTATCGAGAGATTTTATTATCCGCAAAATAAAGCATTTAGCAGTAATATTTAAGTTAAAAGTTATAGAGTATGAGGCAGGCACTAAAACTCTGCACTTTCCATTCTTATAAATATAGAATATATTCTTACAAATGTTTATTTCTAAGGGATTAGAAATGGGCAAAAATATTTTAATATCCCTTATCTTTTTTATTTTGGCAGGGAAAATTACTTCTCAGCAAGTCCGTTTCGGCCAGCTTTCCATTGAGAACGGTTTATCGGACAATGTTATTACCTGCCTTCTGCAGGATTATCCCGGCTTTTCATGGTTTGGAACAGAAGGACTGGATAAAGGCTGGAATTACAATGAAACACGGCAATTTATCACTTACATAAATTTAGGCTCAGGCAGTTATGTGTTTAAGGTTAAAACCACGAACAGCGATGGGATTTCGAGTAAGAACGCAGCATCAATAATAAATCCTCCCTGGTGGAAGACAACCTGGGCTTATCTGGGTTATATTTTTCTCATTATTTTGACCTTTTACGTAATTTTTAGATTGCAGAATAGCCGAAGAGAACTCAGGAATGAGCTTAAAATTAAAGAGTTTGAGGCAAAAAAGAGCAGAGAGCTTGAAAACTTAAAATCCCGCTTCTTTACCAATCTTTTCCATGAATTCAGAACACCATTGATGTTAGTTAAAGGGCCAGTTGAGCAATTGATAAATAACCAGTTGAATGGAAGCGCAGATGAGGAGATTGAACAACTAAAAATGATTCTGCGAAACAGCCAGAAGCTTCAGGAATTAATTGATCAACTGCTTGATATGTCCAGGCTCGAGTCTGCTTCAATACCATTAAAAGCCAAACAGGAAAATTTAATTTTTCTTTTGTGCGGAATTGCTTCAGCTTTCGACCCATTAGCAAAGGAAAAAAATATAACTCTGATCTTTAACTGTCCTGAAGATAAGTTATGTGCATGGATTGATCGCGATAAGTTCGAAAAGATAATTAATAATCTTCTTTCCAATGCAGTTAAATTTACAAATGAGGGCGGCCGTGTTTCAATAGATATTCTCAAAAACAAAATTACTAATGAAGCAGAAGTAAAAATAAAAGATACCGGAATCGGGATTCCTGCAGATCAACTGGAGAAAATCTTTGACAGGTTTTATCAGGCAGATGGTTCATTACGCAGAGCCTTCGGTGGATCAGGAATCGGTCTGGCCCTTGTAAAAGAACTGATTGAGCTTCACAACTGGGAAATTTCTGTAAAAAGTGAAATTGATAAAGGGACTGAAGTCACTGTAATGATACCTTTAGGAGATTATCTCGAAGAGAATGAAAAAATTCAGGAAGAGGCAGATAGCCAAAAAATTACTCCTTATACTAAATCAGCTATTGCAACGGAAGATAAAGGATTAAAGGGAAAAACATGCATTAAAATAAGTCCTTCTGATTGTGATTCAATATTAATAGTGGAGGATTCAAAAGATGTAAGGAAGTATTTATCCGATATCCTGAATTCATCGACGTTTGAGTTTACCGATTCACTGAACATTAGGCATCCTCTACAAATGGATACAAACGGCAGATGGTTTTTCCATCTATTGGAAGCGGAGAATGGCGAGGAAGGATTAGTAATTGCTGCCGAAGAAATGCCTGATTTAATTATTAGTGACATCCTTATGCCTGTAATGGATGGAATAGAATTCTGCAAAAGGTTAAAAACGAACTGGGAAACTTCTCATATACCGGTAGTGCTTTTAACTGCCAAAGCATCCAGTGACAGTAAAATTGAAGGATTGGAAACGGGTGCTGATGACTATCTGACTAAGCCCTTTGAATCTAAAGAACTTTTAATCCGTATAAAAAATCTTTTAGAGCAAAGGAAGCGATTAAAAGAAAAATTTTCCAGAGAAATAAAAGTTACTCCGGAATCGATAACAACAAATTCACTCGATAATGAATTTCTTAACAAAGCAATTAAGCTTGCTGAAAAGAATCTTGCAAACACTGAATTCGATTCAGAAGCTTTTGCCAAAGAAATGTTTGTAAGCCGAAGTCAATTGCATCGTAAGCTGAAAGCGATAACCGGTCTAGCGACCCGGGAATTTTTAACATCCTTCAGGTTAAAGAAAGCCGCCCAAATGCTACTTGAAAAAAGATTAAGTATCACACAAATTGCCCTTGAGGTTGGATTCAGCAGCCATTCTCATTTTACGAAAGCCTTTCACAAGCAATTCGATAGCCTTCCTTCGGAATTTGTCAGCAAAGCTGGAATATAACCTGTTTTTGCAACACCACCGCTACAAATTGACACAACTGTGACAGATTATTTCTTTCTGAAAGACTACTTTTCCCCGTTATTTACTGATTTGTATGAAAGGCAGTCTTGAATCCATTAAGAGGCGGGAAAAATATCTCACTTTACTTATCAACATCTTAATTGTAATTGCAGAACTGGCAATTTTGATGCTGATTTATGCCCTATTGTGTTAATTATAAGGAGGTAAATATGAAAAAGACCGTTTTGTTCTTGATCATTTTGCTGAATTTGACAGTTGGCTTGCAACAGGCTCAGGCATCTATACTGAGACAGAAGTCTGATACCAAAGTACTCCTGATCGCAAGAGATTCATCTCTCATGTTGGAGTTCATGCTGAAAAATGAAGTCAGCGTGATGATTAGTATGCTAAAAGAAGCGGGCTATAACGTAGTCGTCGCTTCAATTTCAGGAAAGACCCTAAAAGCGGGTAGCGAAACATTAACCCCGGACTTAAAATTAGCAGACGTCAAAGTGGAAGACTATGCCGGTTTTGTAATACCCGGCATGGCTTCAGAGGACTTTGATCCCAAAACTAATGAGCCTGAAGCTGTGGAGATTGTAAAAAAAGCAGCTGCCCTCGGAAAGCCGATCGCCGCTCAACTTTCAGGTGTTGGAATACTGGGGGCAGCAGGTGTATTGAAGGGTAAAATGTTTGCCATGGACCCCGTACTTAAGGACATGGTTCCCGACGGCATCTACATGGGCTCAGGTGTTGTCCAGGATGGGAATATAGTCACTTCCGGAACGTGTCCTTGGATGGCAGAGATGTCGGGACGGAAGGATGGAACACCGGAATTAATCCAAAGGCTGATCGCCTTAATTTACTACAATCAACCTTTCCAGGCAACAGAATGCACTGCAGTAGATACTCCAATCACGGTGATTGACCCGGGAACGGTTGAAATTCTCAAAGGTCTGACTATTGTCAGAAACATCAAGGGGCAAGAGCAATTTATAAGCAATGAATCTCGTTTAAATGGTGTGGCAATTGTAACTACTAGTTTTATCTCTGATACCCTTGAGCAGGGTCCAATGTGGGGAACCGTTGCACTTAATGGCAAAGAATGCAAATGGGATATGTTGTGGTTCGGGTATAGAAGAATGACCGGCACCTCGGAATGGACAACTTCACTTAAGTTTGCAGGTAAAGGAGTTGGAGAAGATAAAAGAAATTATGATTTTTTCTCTGTAGAAACAGTCCGTACATATACTCCCATGCCGCAAACATTCAAGGGGCTGGCAACGTGCTTTATATTTGAACCCGTTCAAACCCAGCAGGAAAACGTTCTAAAAGCAACGCCGTTCTTTGCTGCAGATACACCGACGGTATTTACTAATCCCGACACTGTTGAAGTGCTTAGCGGACGAACTATAATGAAAGGGATGGGCATACAGTTTCAGTTTATAAGCGATGAATCGCGCTGCAATGGTCCCGGAACATTAAACCATAATGCAAACTTTGATTCTCTTGGGCAGGGTCCTGCCTGGGGAACTTTTATAATTAATGGACAGGGGAACAAATGGGAAGGCACCTATTATGGCTTTAGAGAAATCACCGACTCCCTGGAATGGACAAGCACACTGATTGAGTCAGGTGTAAATGAGCAAGGCAACCGTCTCTTTGCTCTCGAAAAAGTCCGTTCAAATGCTATTATGGCACAAACATACCAGGGAGAGGCCAGAGGATTCATAATAGAAAAAATGGTTGCCGGAATCAAAGAAGAGACTAACCAAATGCCAGCAAAAATGGAACTGTTTCAGAACTATCCAAATCCATTTAATCCGACTACTACTTTATCCTTTGCTATTGGGCATAAGTCATTAGTAACACTAAAAGTTTATGATATTCTGGGTAGAGAACTGGCAACTCTTGTTAATGAGGAAAAGCAGGCGGGAAATTATAAAGTTACCTGGAACGCAGCAAACCTGCCAAGCGGAGTGTATGTATATCAATTAAAAGCCGATGACCATACTGCAACCCAACAGCTGATGTTGTTGAAGTAAAATCTTTTAAAACCTCCGGATATTCAGGCTTTTCCCCTAAACATCCGGAGGTTTGAGAGAATGACATATATATAATAACATATTTAAATTTCCAGTAGGTGAAATATGAAAAGATATTTATCGTTCTTTCTTCTTGTCACTTCAATATTTTTGCTCTGCCAACCCAGCGCCTTCGGCCATCCATTAGCAGATAAGTTTTTGAAAAGAGTCTACCATTTTAATAATGGCAAAGACTCTATTCAGTATCGCTTATTCGTGCCAAAATATTCGGGAGATTCCATTAAGTATCCCCTGGTAATGCCCCTTCACGGAGGGGATGCTACAGGATTGGATAACTGGTACCATATTACATTTCGATACGTATTGACATGGGCGGAGGACTCAGCACAGAAAAAATATCCTGCATTCGTCTTTGCACCGCAAGTCCCTATCGACAATGACATTAAACCGTACTGCATGAGCACTTTCTTCCCGGGAATTAATGCAATAATTGATTCACTGATAGCCAGTTACCCCATCGATACTACAAGACTATATCTCACCGGCTATTCCCTGGGGGCTGTCGAAACCTGGGCACTGATATATGTGGCAAGTCGTGACCGGTTTGCTGCTGCAATCCCAATGTGCGGGATATGGGATTTCGATTTTGCACCTAATCCCACTCAAATACCCTTCTGGAATTTCCATGGCCAGAATGATTTATCTGTGCCGGTAACAGAAAGCAGGAATTTGATAAAGGCCATAGAAGACAAAGGTATTAAAGTTGCAACCATTTATTCCACAATCGGGAATGCCGGCCTGACAAACTCCCAACTCGATTCACTCTGGGCTGCGGGAGTAAACCACCTGTACACGGAATTTAAGAATGCTGAACACCAGATTGGTAACTCAACAAGTGATATTCCTATAGTTCACCGCTGGCTCTTTGCACAGAAGAAAGGGACCTTCCCGGTAGGAGTTAAACCGGAGCGGCCTGCAATACCAAATTCAAACAAATTGTACGACTGTTACCCGAATCCGTTCAATCCAACGACTAATATTGAATTCAGGATTGCTAATTCCGGATTGGTAAGTTTGAAAATTTTCGATTTGTTAGGCAGAGAAGTGGCAACTTTAGTAAATGAAGAAAAACCCGCGGGAGATTACAAAATTCAATTTAATGGACGTAATCTCGCCAGCGGAGTGTATTTCTATCAGTTGAAAGCAGGTAATTTTACATCAGCCAAGCGGTTTGTGCTTATGAAATAATTTTAAGATCCACGGTTACAAATTGGTTACTGCTTCTGATAATTTTGCGGAAACAGGCTGTTTTGCAAAAATTTCAGGACCTCCGGACTAAGGCAAAGATACCTGAATTTAATGCCTCAAGTTGGCGAATTTCTGCTGTCTTGAGGCATTATTATTTCTGTCTGCTAAGAGAGAGAGACGGGT
>JBLMZM010000227.1:0-4979 GCA_050258815.1 Ignavibacteriales bacterium | reverse complement strand
GTAGCCGGGATTGGTCTATTCCTCATCAAATCCCTATTTGTCCCCTCACCATCGATCAGCAGACTGAAAAAGAAGCGCTTCAGTTTTAAGAAAGTTTCACCTAAATCCGCATATTCGAGGTTTTGAACAGGGACACCTATTTCAGCTGATACAGCTTCCACCATGGTGTGCCGGGAGAGTCATGGTGTTCTCTGTGATAACCGAAGAAATAGCAGCTTAACATTGCCACAAGATGATTCTTAAGCTGAGTGCGGGAATTATGAGGCTTCATATCCTCAGTATGCGGATACATGTGAGGGATGTATGTTCCAAAGTAAAAAAGCTGCAGTGTGGAAAGAAATGCAGGTATAATCCAGAATGCAAAAAGTTTCGGCTGACTGATCCATAAATTCAGTAAATTAAAAACTACCGCCATTATAATAAGCTGCATAATAGTTACATAACCTCTCATAAACTTAAACCACCACGCAAAAAAGTTCTGGGACCCAGTTGTAAAATCAGGATCTTCTGCCTTGCCCGGATATTTATGATGCAGATAATGACTCTTCACAATTTCATTATAATTCATGCCTGCAAACAGGAAGAGGGATAAAATGCCAAAAGCGTGATTCACTCCCCTGTTACGGCTTACAGTGCCGTGCATGGCATCATGAGCAGTTATGAAAAGTCCGGTATACATATATGCCTGAATCAGGACATGAATATAAAAAGAAACAGAAAGTAAATCTGGTTTTATATTAATGAAAGCATATACTAGATGCCACAGCCAGAGCAATATAATCAGCAGAGCTATTATTATTCCCATCATTTTTCCTATACAATTAGGGTTATTATATTGAGCAGGCAGAAAAAGATAAACTGAATAAGAAAATATTTTTCTGCAATCAGCCCGGCAGGAATTTTTATTTCTGCCTTAAATAAAATATAAGATGACACAAAAGCAAAAAAGCCCCAGGAGATATAATTCTTTAGGGGGACATATCCGCCTGTCCAATGCCAGTAATTCAATTTTTGCGCCACAGGTTCCATGGCATAATCAAAAATAACAGCAAGCATGGCAGCGGACAATGCAGAATATAATGGACGATAAAATAATCTGCGTGATAATGCGGCTGATCCTAAAACAACAAACATCCAGTTAAAACCTATAAGTACCGGAACATCAAGCAGACTGAAACCCAGTACGTTTCCGTAATAATATGTCCCAAATATTATACCGGTAGCAACACCGGCAGCTTCGGTAAGAAAGGCCGCTATGAATACTGCGCCGCTCCAGATAGCAAATTTTGTCTGAAACTGTCCTCCGAAAACGACAAAAAGCACAATAATTCCCGATAGCAGGAGGGTATATGGTGTCAGCACAATCATAAGATGGCATAGTGATTTTACCGAATGTCCCACAGCACCAACAGTATAAAGGACAACCAATATTATAAAGGCTGTTTTTTCTTTTAGTATATTCTGCCTTTCCATATTACCTTATTTTTTCTTTTTACTAAAACAGAGTATATTCCAATAACGGGCACAAGCATCATCTGCAGCGGATGTAAAAGTATATTGAATAATATACTCTGGCCTGATGAAGCCGATATTAATATCCTGCTAATCAGGATCATTGCTGAAAGAAGCGCAAATTCAGGCAAATACAAAGCCGGTAAAAATGGATAGAGGAATGCAGCATCCATCACCAAGAGCATAATAATAAAGAAAAAAGCCGGGATTTTGAATCCGGCAAAAAAATTCTTGGAAAACCCAGCGAATGCTTCACTGAAATTTCTGTACATCCTGCAGCGGATTATATTTCCACCAAGAAGTGTCATAAGTTTGAGCCCGGACATTTTAATTTTCCTTGCCAGTTCCATATCCTCGACGATCTCCGCCGCCGCCGCTTTATGTCCGCCTGATATTGCATAAGCTTCCTTTGTCATCATAATAAACTGGCCGTTTGCTGCAGCAAAAGACTTATCGGCCGATGTAAATACTTTTCGCAAAGGAAGAAATGAAAGGAGCAGCCAGTTCATCATAGGAACAATAAGATATTCCCCTATTGAACCTATTATCTGTCCTGGAAAAACAGAAAGCATTCCAAGATCATATTTTTTCATTTTCATCGCTGCTGAATGAACAGCATCGGGCGAAAGCCGAACATCAGCATCAATAAAAAGCAGAATGCTCCCCGAAGCATTCTGTGAAAGCTGATGGCAGGCCCAGTTCTTTCCAAGCCATGGGTTTGCGAGCGGCTGACCGTGAATTACCTTTATCCGTCTGTCGGCAAGTGCTAAACTTGCTGCGATTTCGACGGTCCTATCGTCAGAATTATCATTGAGGACAATTATTTCAAGATTACGGTAATTCTGTTTTGACACGAGATCAAGACAGCGGGCAATATTTTCTTCTTCATTTCTTGCCGGAATAAGAACAGAAATAAGTGGAAGGCTGGAGACTTCAGTTCTGAAACAGTTTTCGGGTGTCATGCGGGGTGCAGTAAGCATATTGTATAATGACACCGTCATAACTGCAAATACAAACGGGAATATCAGCCAGAAAACAAGCATCATAATTCATTCCTGAAAAGATCTGTCATGGATGTTTTCCTTTCTGAGAGTGTATTAAGCTGATCAAGCCCGTATTCTATGCTTTTTAAGTAGCAGGCATAGTTACCAATAACATCTTTCGGGGAAACCAGCTCACCAAACCAGCAATATACAGACGGCTTCATATCTTCGCCGTACTTTATTCTAAAAAGGACCGGTGCGACAGCACTGTTTTCCGTGATACCGCGGAGAAAAAACCTGAGACCAGACTTAAATGAAAGAGGACGTTTCTCATAAGACTCTATTTCACCCTGCGGGTATATTACATTAAGAGTCCCGGGAATATCTGAAATATCCCTTGAATAAGCAGCCGTCTCAATTATGCTCTTA
Source organism: Ignavibacteriales bacterium (assembly GCA_050258815.1). Classification (GTDB taxonomy): domain Bacteria; phylum Bacteroidota; class Ignavibacteria; order Ignavibacteriales; family SURF-24; genus JAAXKN01. Next base: position 2,055 of record JBLMZM010000227.1, on the reverse strand, counting down.
GCATTTTCCGGTCTTACAGAATATGCCCCAAGATACCTGAAAAACCAGTACCTTTTAAGCTGATGTTCAAGCATCATGATATGAATTTTACGCCTGAATACTTTTCGATTTACAAGATCAATAAAAAATCCGTCCCACCAGCTGAAATGATTGGGAGTCACAATTAGAGAATTATTATTATTGATTACCGGACATTCATTCACAAGGAAGAAAGAAGAAAAATTCTTTTTCAGAAGCCTGTCAATATAAACGTCAAATATTAGTCTTGCGGCCTTATTATGTTCAGCCTTTATCATAACATCTCCCCTACCATCCGGCTGACTATCTTTCCTGAAAGGAGCACAAGAGGAATACCTCCGCCAGGGTGTGCGCTGCCTCCTGCAAAGAATAGCCCCCTGTACCTGCGCGACCTGTTGCTCTGCCTAAGAAAGGCTGCAAACCTGCTATTGGAAGAAATTCCGTAAATGCTGCCCCTGAAGCTGCCTGTATTCCTTTCAATATCCTCAGGTGTAATTATCTTTTCATATGCAATATGGCTGCCCAGGTCTATTCCCAGCATTCCCTTTATTTTCTTCTGAATTATTTCTTTCATCCTTAGAGCTTCCTTTTTCCAGTCAGGGACAGTGCCCGCAGCTGGCGCATTGATCATGACAAACCAGTTCTCATTACCTGAAGGGGCATCATCAAATTTATATTTTGACGAAATATGAATATATACTGTAGGGTCATCCGGGCATTGCATAAAAGTGAAAAGCTGTTCAAATTCATTTCTGTAATTTTCAGAAAAAAGAATATTATGTGCCTGAAGTGAGGGGTTCATTCCCCGTATTCCCCAGAGAAATACAAGGGCTGAGGATGAGGGCTCGAGGTTTTTATATTTTTCAGCAAAAAAAGAGCCTCCTCCTTCAAGAAGATTCTTATAGGTATTATTTACATCACAATTTGAAATCACTGCATCATAATTGTATTCTTTACCGCATGCAATAATTCCTGTAACTTTATTTTTCCGGCATACTATTTTATCGACCTGGGTATTAAAATAAAACTTTACGCCCTTTTTAGCGGCAGCTTTTTCAATACTTAAGGGAATGGATCTTATTCCTTCCCGTACATAATAGCTGCCCATCGTATATTCCACATGCGGAATAATATTCAGTGTTGCAGGTGCCTTATAAGGGCTCGAGCCGTTATATGTTGCGTAGCGGTCAAAAAGCTGAATTATCCTCTTATCAGAAAAATATTCACTGTTTGCCTCATGCATTGTTCTGAAACTATCAATGTTTTTAATTTTGATAAGAGTCCTTAAGGCATCAAAGTTAGCATAAGTCTTTAATTCCATAAGGCTCTGCATAAGAAATATATCCTTTGTCAGATCATAGATTCTTCTGCAGTAATCAAAATATCTATTGAGTTCTTGCCTGCCTGTTCCTGTTTTTTTGTGAAATTCGGAAGCGAGGCGCTCGAAACCGCTATACGCATCAATTATGGTTCCATCAGAATAAAAATACCGGCAGTGGATATCCATCGGTTCAACTGCCAGATAATCCTCCAGCTTTTCTCCTATTTCGCTGAAAAGATCCTCAAGCACAAATTTCATAGTCAGAACCGAAGGACCTGTATCAAATCTGTATCCCGCCACTGAAACTTCCCCTGCCTTTCCACCACTGACAGCAGACTTTTCAAAGACGTCCACATCAAAGCCCCTTGCCGCAAGTCTTGCAGCAGCAGACAGACCGCCAAGTCCTGAACCTATTACAGCTATTTTATTTTTACGCGCCATCTTTTTCCAAGGAATAAATAAACTGACAGATAAAAGGAAAGGAGGGAAAATGAATATAGAAAATCCTCTGCAGGTATTGTCAGAAATCTAACACCTATGACAGCTTTCCCGCTATACATAACAACGGGCAAAGATGTCAGTATATAATTAAATATGAGAAAAGGGATATACATTACACCGTTAAAGATCCAGAATATCTTCGATTTAATAATTTCAACAAAAAATATTGATGATATAATAAGAAATGCTCCGGTGAATACGAGCACGGTAAAAGT
>JBLMZM010000226.1:0-10437 GCA_050258815.1 Ignavibacteriales bacterium | reverse complement strand
AATCTGAAAAGCTATAAGAATTTAACTTCAACTTTGAGCAAAATCAACTTGATATTTATTAATTATTAATTTTGAAAACCAGCGAGTAACGGAGGGGAATAATAAATTAAGTTTTTTGGGTAGTCCAGGGCAATTATGGGTCCGGAACTGCCAGCCCGGACCTCTGGAGATCAAAACCCGGTTTTCTAAGCATTGGCAGGGCGTCTTTTGGGCAGGAACATTCTGCTTAACGATCTTAATTCCTGCTTATTGATTATTTTTAATACAAGTAACAGAATGAAATAGAGCAGAATTATACCTGCCTTAAATATTAAGGACCTGTAGGAAAGTGAATAATATATCACAGCCGGGATTAAAACAGATAACAGTATGCCCAGTAATTTTTTATATTCATAATCGATCTTATAATACTTCTGAACCACAATAAAGAGAATGAATGCCATAAAGACATAACTTGCAAGCGTGGCAAAAGCAGCTCCGGTTATCCCCCAGACAGGAATCAGGAGATAGTTCACGAGAACGTTGATCACAGCTCCGGCTCCGGTAACATATGGCAGATATTTTGTTTTTTCTTCAATAAATACTCCTGCTGTAAAATTTATATAAATACCGTTAAACAGATACCCCAGCAGAACTATTGGAATTATTTTGGCTCCGCTCCAGTAGGCAGCGCCTATAAGCGAAAAACCGGATATTTTAACCCTCACCAGATTTTCAATAAACACCGAAAGCAGCATGAGAAGAATACTTCCGGCCAGGACAAAATATGTAAGCACCTTAGAAAATATCTCTTTTGCATTTTTTTCTTTGGCATTGTTAAGGAAAAACGGCTGCCAGGCATACTGAAACATGGATACAAAAAGCATCATAAAGATGCCCAGTTTGTAATTAATCTGGTAAACACCGACAGTGCTTTCATCAGTCAGCTTCAGGAGGATTGGACGGTCAATTACCTGTATTACCATAGAAGCCAGGCTTGCGGGCAGATATGGCAGACCGAATTTCAGCATTTTTTTCAGTAATTCCGGATGGAACTTTAATTGAATGTTTTTTATAATATCCGGGAAAATCAACAGAAGTGTTACAACAGAGGCAACAAGATTGCTTATAAATACAGCTTCCATACCCATACTGAATCCGCGTATCAGAATGATATTTAAGGCTACATTCATACAGATATTGATTGTTTTGATCAGCGCGAATCTCTTTGCCTTACGTGCCAGCCTGAGATAGGCAAACGGAATAACGGCAAGCGAATCAAAGAACAGAATAAATGCAAAATAATAGGAAAGATCCGCTCTTTCAGAAGGTATATCCATCAGAGAATTAATAAAGGGTCTGAAGACCAAAATACAGACCGATAAAATAACCGAGGACAGGAGCACTGACAGGAATGGTGTTGTAAAAACGTCTTTTTTATCCTCTTCGTTTTTTTTCAACGAAGCGTATTTGAGATAGGCCGCATCCATGCCATAAAGGAAAATGATATTCAGGAAGGCAATATAAGCATATATATTGCCCACTATTCCGTTTTCTGCTTTTCCGAGCACATGAGAATAAAATGGAACAAGAATAAAGGTCAGGAACCTGCTAAGTATCGTACTGATGCCATATATTGCCGTATCTTTTGTAAGCTCTTTAAATTTCTCTTTCATATCTTAATATAATCAGATTATAAACTAATTTATTTTTTGTGTAAATATTCGGGAAAAGCATAGGGGGAACTATGTTCCTCTTAAATAAGAGATAGTATCCTTAAATGAGAGAAAGGTTTAAGGAGATATCCATGGCTTTTACGCTATGTGTAAGTGCCCCGACAGAAATATAGTCCACACCAGTTTCTGCAATTTCACGTACAGTATCCAGGTTTACACCACCCGAAGCCTCAATTAGCGCCTTACTGCTAATCAGGTTAACTGCTTCTTTCATCTTATTCAATTCAAAATTATCGAGCATTATTATATCGGCCTTTGACTCCAATGCCTCTGTTGTCTGCTCAAGGTTTGTAACTTCAACTTCAATCTTAAAGTCATATCCTTTCTGTGCAGCATATTTTCTGCAGGATTCCACAGCCTTTTTTATAGAACCCGCAGCAGCAATATGGTTATCCTTAATGAGGAACATATCATAAAGCCCCTGCCTGTGGTTTCTGCATCCACTCTGCGAAACAGCGAGTTTATCGATTACTCTCAAGCCAGGAACTGTTTTCCTGGTATCTATAATTACAGCCTTTGTATGCTTAACGGCTTCAGCGAATTTCCCTGCCAGAGTCGCAATACCGCTCATTCTCTGCAGGAAATTCAGGGCAGTTCTTTCAGCAGTTAAAATTGACGCAGCCCTGCCGCTGATTGATGCAATCATATCTCCGTATTTTACACGATCACCATTTTTTACATAGGTGGTAAATTGCAGCTCACGGTCATATAACTCAAATACACGTGATGTGACATCCAGACCTGCAATTATTCCATTATCCTTCACCAGAAAACCGGCTTCTCCAACAACGGAAGGCAATATTGTGGCAGATGTAGTTACATCGTCAGTTCCGATATCTTCCCTGAAAGCATTATTTATAATTTTATCAATTTCTTCCTGAATGTTCATTTTACTCTTTCCTCTGCTAAATATGGGAGCAGCGCGTCAATATAAAACCGGGGAGGCCGTACTGCTTTTTTGGTATCTTCCCTCATAAATACGTGCTCCGTATATCCCTCGGCCAGAACTTCATCCGTCCCGCTCCTCCTTACAACATAATCAATATGGATCTTAGGACGCGGAAGTTGGTTTACCGATGCTTCAATTTCAAGAAGGTCATCATAACGCCCCGGATTCCTGTAAATTATGTGCGACTCAAGCACAGGCAGCTGAAATCCGAGTTCTTCAATTGACCTGTAGGGCAGGCCAATAGTTCTTAACAATTCAGTCCTGCCCACTTCAAAATATTCCAGATATTTTCCATTGTAAACGAACTGCATTTTATCCGTATCGGCATAACGGACTCTTATATATGTTTTATTTACCAGCATAGTTATTATAGTTTGTTTTTATTCGTGCCAGACACCCATTCGGGCAAATTTATCAAATCTGTTGTCCAGCAGCTTATCGGTTTTTATTTTTAACAACTGAGTCAATTCTTCTTTAAGCACCATCTTAAGGGTGGCGGCCATGGCTTCATAGTTTGTATGGGCCCCGCCCAGAGGTTCGGGAACGATTCTGTCAATAATTTTCTGCTGAAGAAGATCCTGAGCCGTTAATTTGAGTGCTTCGGCAGCCTGTTCCTTATAATCCCAGCTTTTCCACAAAATACTTGAGCAGGATTCTGGACTTATAACAGAATACCAGCAGTTCTCCAGCATAAGAATTCTGTCACCAACACCAATTCCAAGTGCACCTCCTGAGGCGCCTTCGCCAATAATAACAACAATAACCGGAACTCTGAGCCTGCTCATTTCAAGGAGGTTTCTTGCTATTGCTTCAGCCTGTCCTCGTTGTTCAGCTTCAAGTCCGGGATAAGCTCCAGGGGTATCCAGCATTGTAATTACAGGTTTATTAAATTTCTCGGCGAGTTTCATTAAACGCAGAGCTTTACGGTAACCTTCAGGGTTCGGCATGCCAAAATTCCTGTACACATTGGTTTTGGTATCCCTTCCCTTCTGGTGTCCAATGATCATCACTTTATGTTCGTCTATTTTTGCAAATCCGCCCACGATCGATTTATCATCCTTGCACTGTCTGTCCCCGTGCAGTTCAATAAACTCATTTGTCAGCAGATAAATATAATCAAGAGTATAGGGGCGTTCAGGGTGTCGTGCAAGCTGAACTTTTTGCCATCTTGTCAGATCCTTGTATACTTCCTCTTTCAACTTTTTAACCTTTCTCTCGAGCTTCGTTATCTCATCTGCAATATCCAGTTTGCCGGCAAACTGCCGCATTTCAACAATTTTATTTTCAAGTTCAACAATCGGTTTTTCAAATTCCAGAATTGTTTTCGCCATTATCTCTCCATACCACTAAACATTTTACTAAAAGTTTTGCCCAAAATCTCCAGATCGAGCCAAATATTTTGATTTTTTGCGTAAAAAAGATCCATCTTAACCGTTTCTTCCCTATCTCCGCTGTCATATCCTTCAGTATACCACAACCCTGTCAATCCTCTTTTACCTAAATATAATCCCAGATCATCCTTTTGCCTCAATGGACCGACAAGACTTCTCTTTCTCCTGACGACTTCCGGTATAGCCAGAATAAATTTTTGAAAGTCGGAATTTCTTTTACTGATTTTGTGGAAAGAATATATGAAAGGATAGATTAAAATCAAAACCGGGACGGATATTGACATATCGAAAATCATCTTTGTGATTCTGCTTGTAAGTGAAGAAATATTATAGAAAACCTCCAGCAGTGGAATATCATCGAGCATAGTTATGGATGATTTGCCGACCAGAAAATCAAGCTCGCTGCCGGCCACCTTAAAATCCACATTTTCTCCCTGGCACTCAGAAACAACTGCAAGCATCTGGTTATAGGACATCTCTTCAGAAGAAAAGATCACCTCGGTTGTTTTTGTTTCACGAATCACTTTCTTTATATTTTCCAGGCTGCCAATGACTTCAAACCCTTCCATTTTCTCACCAATGTGCTTTCTGGTAATTCCAATTAGTCCAACAATTCTGTGAATGCTGGTCAGCTTTAATTTTAATTTTTTGGCAAGTTCAATGGATTTATTATCCGTACCAACAATAAGGGTCCTGGTCTTATAGAATTCCTCCTTTGTACCCAGCTTTAACAGTATTTTAATTGCAATCCGCCAGAAAGAATACATAAACAGTAGAATAACATATGTAAGAATTAAAACAGCTCTGCTATATGCATATTGTTTAAAGAAATATGTAACTGAAGACAGGATAAAAAATCCAAGGAATATAGAATACAGTATGCGAAGAATGGAAATAGAATCTTTCCTGTAGGCAGTAGTAATAAAGGCAATAAGCACCTGTATCAAAGCAGGTATAGTGTAGATTACAACAACACTATCGGCTGGAAAGCCATGCCAGTGCTGAGATGAATATAAATGTTCTGCAAGGTAAAGAGAAATATCAAAAAACAAAAAATCCAGAATAACCGCTATAAATACTAACCGGTAGACATTAACAAATGCAAGAAATTGTCTTAAAGAAATTGCTATTCTAAGTATAAATTCCACAATGAAAGATGAAGAGAAGTGTTTTTTCACAAAAAGATGCATTGCCTCATAAAAAACCTTAGTTTCATCCAGACTGCTTCTTTTTGTACTTTCACCCTTATAATGGATTATTTGAGTTGTATGCACGTAATAAACCTTAAAGCCGGCCTTTTGGGTCCTGAAGCACAGGTCAAGATCTTCGCCATACATGAAAAATTGAGGATCGAATCCTCCGATTTTTTCATAGACCTCGCGTTTCATCATCATGAATGCACCAGAGATAGCATCCACTTCGTAGGTCTGGTTTTCATCGAGGAACGTCAGGTTATATCTTGCAAAAAGCCTGCTTTTGGGGAACAGTTTACTGAGGCCGCTTACTTTGCAGAATGATGTCCATGGTCCCGGAAAGCCCCTTCTGCAGGCAAGCTGCAGAGTTCCGTCGGAATTGAGCACTTTACATCCCACAAGACCTGCATCCGGGGTCTTCTCAAAAAATTCAATCAGTTTTTTAAACGTATCTTCCTGTACAATCGTATCCGGATTAATAAGGAGGATATATTTCCCCTGTGCCGCCTGAAGTCCCTGATTGTTTGCAGCGCCAAAGCCAATATTTTTTTTATTTGCTATTAGTTTAACTGAAGGGAATTTCTCTTTAATTATTTCAACGCTTCCGTCGTCGGAAGCGTTGTCAACAATAATAATTTCTGTAGATATATTTCCGGAACTTTTGAGAATTGAATTAAGCAGATTTTGCAGAAATTCTTTTACGTTAAAATTAACTATAATTATAGATAGGTCTATCATTATTTTAATTATAAACTGCCAGTAATAGTTTTAAATCTGAGTTTCCAGACCATCAGTACGGCTTCCCGCACAATTTTCTTGTTCATTTTTGACCGGCCTTTTACCCTGTCGATAAAGATAATAGGTATTTCCTTAATTCTGAAGCCGGCTTTCCACGCTTTATAATTCATCTCGATCTGAAATGAATATCCGTTGGAAGTTATTTTACTAAGATCAATAGTTTCGAGAACTTTCCTTCTGAAGCACTTAAAACCACCGGTGGAGTCTGCAACAGGAATCCCCGTAACAAATCTTGTATAATAATTGGCAAAATAGCTAAGCAAAAGACGGCGCATCGGCCAGTTAACTACATTTACACCGGTAATATAACGGCTGCCGATTACCAGATCATAATCCCTTATTTCCCTGAAAAAATTCCCTATTTCCTTAGGATCATGAGAATAATCGGCATCCATCTGAAATGCATAGTCGTAACCGTTTTCAAGCATATATCTGAATCCGGCTACATATGCAGTACCTAATCCCATTTTTCTTGGACGTTCAATCAGTTTAATACATCCATTATCAGCCTGCATTTTCTTCACATATGCTGCAGTGCCGTCAGGAGAGTTATCATCTACAATTAAAATATCCAGGTTAGGATAACGATCCATCAGATCAGGAATCAGCATCTGAAGATTATCCAGTTCATTATAAGTCGGTATTATAACAATTGATTTACCATCCATAAAGATTACTTTTTCCCAACAAATTCGATAATAGCATCAGTTATATATGTAATTTCTTCCTGTGTAAGTTCCGGATACATAGGCAGCGAAATAATTTCCTTTGCAATTGCTTCGGCTACAGGCAAATTGAAACTTCTGGATTCATCAACAAAAGCAGGCTGCTGATGTAAAGGAATCGGGTAATGTACTGCTGTAGGTATTCCCTTGGCTGACAGAAATTCCTGTAAGCCTTTTCTGTCTTTTACTCTGAGAGAAAACTGATGGTATATGTGTGTAGAGAACCCGGCTTTAAAAGGAACTACCACATTGGCATCCTTTAACTTTTCACTATATATTGCAGCATTATTGGCCCTGGATTTATTCCACTGGTCTATATATTTCAATTTAACGTTCAGTATTGATGCCTGCAGAGTATCCATTCTTGAATTAAGTCCAAGGATTTCGTGTACATAACGCTCCTTAGAACCGTGTGCAGCGATCATCCTGATTTTTTCGGCTAATTTATCATCCTGTGTAAAGATCATACCGGCATCACCGTATGCGCCAAGGTTTTTACTGGGGAAAAAGCTTGTTGCTCCTATTGTTCCCAAAGAGCCCACTTTTTTACCATTGTATTCTGTACCAAAAGCCTGAGCGGCGTCTTCAATTACGTACAAACCATGTTTTTTGGCAATTTCCATTATTGGATCAAGATCCGCTGACTGCCCATAAAGATGAACAGGAATTATTGCCCTGGTTTTTCCGGTAATGGCAGCTTCAATCTTTGTAGGATCAATATTATAGGTATCATCATAAATATCAACATAAACCGGTACTGCACCAAGCAGCGCTATCGTCTCAGCCGTAGCTACAAACGTAAAAGGAGTTGTGATAATCTCATCGCCCGGTCTGATATCCAGAGCCATCATTGCGATCTGAAGTGCATCTGTTCCGCTTGCACAGGCTATGGCATGTTTTACCCCCAGGTAGTTTGCGCATGCATTTTCAAAATCGCTGACTTTTTTCCCCATAATGAACTGTGTGGATTCCACCACCTCACTAATTGCCTGGTCTATCTCATCTTTAATAGAAGCATACTGCTTCTTCAGGTCAACCATATTAATTTTCATAATATCTCCTAGTTTATTCAAAATGTCCCTTTCCGAAAAGGACTATAAATACTGTTCTGAAAATGATCTTGAAATCCATGCGCAACGACATATTTTCAATATAAAACAGGTCATATCTGAGTTTGGTTTTTACATCCTCGATGTTTTCATCATACTTATGTTTTACCTGGGCCCATCCGGTTACACCGGGACGCACTTTAAGTCTCTGCTTATAAAGTGGTATCTCCCGGGAGAATTGCTCAACAAAAAACGGCCGTTCAGGTCTGGGACCCACCAGGCTCATTTCGCCTTTCAGAATATTGATCATCTGCGGAATTTCGTCAATTCTCACTTTCCGGATGAATTTTCCAATCCGTGTAATTCTTGGATCATTCTTTTGCGACCATACAGGTCCGGTTGATTTTTCAGCATCACTTCGCATTGAACGGAATTTATAAATCTGAAACTCTTTTCCGTTTAATCCTGAACGCTTTTGCTTATAAAAAATGGAACCCGGGCTATCCAGTTTAATTAAAATAGAAATAGTTAAAGTCAAAGGAAGTGTAACTATTAAAATAATTAAAGAAATGGAAATATCCATCAGTCTCTTTACTTTTTTTTCCCACTCCGGCATAATCTCGGGCATTACGTCCATTAAAGGGAACCCATAGATCTGGGAGATTCTGGCTTGTCCGCTTACCAGTTCATATAAATCTGCCAGTATTTTGATACCAATATTCCTGGAATCACATTTTGCAATTACCTCTGCAACAACATCCTGGTAGTTCTTATCAGAAGCGATAATAATTTCCTTTATATCGTAATTGTCAATCACTTTATCAATATTTGCTACAGAATCAAGAACCCTCACCCCTTTAAATTCTTTACCTATATTCTGATTCTCCATTGCAATATAGGCAACAACATCCAGACCTAATGCTCTGTGACGAATCAGCTGGTTATGAAGATCATTTGAACGGCTGTTAAACCCCACAAGCAGCGTGTTTTTCCTGCCAAATCCTTTAATAATAAGGTTTCTCTGAAAACTCCTTACCAGTAATCTACCCATACCTACAAAAAACAGAAAGACTCCCCAATAGAGCATAATAAGTAATCTGCTTCTGACAGTAACATCATGCCTGGCGGTATCGTCCATAAATATCACAATAAAAAGGATGAATACCCCGACAAATGATGACTTAAACAGTGTGGATAATTCATCAAATCGGGATGCGGCAAACCATTTCCTGTACATCCCCACAAACAAAAAGATGAGTACCCAGTAAATATAAATAACAAGGCCGGGACCTAGTAATTCAGGTTCAGTAATAGTTTCCAGCAGGCCGCTTTCAACCCTGAGGAAATAATACAGTATCCAACACAGGTTTATTGTAACAAAGTCTACTGTAAGTAATAATAATAATTCGATTTTTCTATTCATGGGTATTTATAATGCGAATTAATTATCCTGCATTTCCCTCGTTAAATATTCATAAAATCCACTAATAACCTTCTCTCTGTCGAATTCTTCCTGTGCCCGCGTTCTCCCGTTCTTCCCTAGTCTTTCAATCAGATCAATGTCATTATAAAATTCCAATACTTTTTCGGCCAGCATTTTCGAATTTTCAGGTTCTACATAAATTCCGCAATTTGCATCTTCAACAATTTTTCTGGCTTCTCCATCGACGCAAATAAGAACGGGAATCTGAGCTGCCATGCTTTCATAAAGTTTGGACGGAATTGTTATAGTAAAAAGCTCATTCTTGACCAGTGGAATAATCATCACATCAAAAAGTGAAATAAATCTTACAATTTCATTTCTGTTTACGGGTGGCAGCAACAACACATTATTCAAGCCGTGGTTCTGAATCTCATTTTCCAGCAGCACACGGTCTACACCATCACCGATTATCAGATAGACGATATCCTTATTATCTTTTGTACATTTTGCAGCATCGGTTATTATTTTCATGCCCTGGGCACTGCCAATATTTCCTGCATATCCAAAAACTATTTTACCATTCAGATCCAGTTTTTTTAATAATTCAGCATCCTTGGGAACCTTCTTTACAACGGCTGTATTTACAAAATTTGGAACGTAAAGTATTCTTTTCAGGTAAGGATGAAATTTCTTCAGCTTGTTCTGTGTAAGTCTGGTCACCGAATTAATAACATCACTATTTAGATATATTGAGCGCTCCATTTTAAGGGCCATATCAATTGCAGTCTGGTTCTTGAGAAAACCAAGCTGAATTGCCGATTCCGGCCACAGATCACCTATATCAAAAATAAATTTAATTTTTCTGATTTTTTTTACTATGATGCCGGTTAGCCCGGTAAACAATGGAGGCGAAATTGTCAGCAGGTAATCTATTTTACTCACTTTAAACAGTGCAACTATAGTAGAAGAAAACGTAAATGACAAATAATAGAGCATTCTTTTTACAAAACTCCCCCTGTCGCTCGCATATACAAAGGTACGGTATACTGTTACCCCGTTATCATCGTATTTTTCATAGAGTTTCAGCCTGGTCTTAGCATCTTCTTTTTTCATCAGGTAACTTGGGAAAGGTGTAATTACAGTAACTTGCAAACCAAGTTTCTTTAACTCCTCAGCAAATCCCACACTGCGCTG
>JBLMZM010000225.1:0-4868 GCA_050258815.1 Ignavibacteriales bacterium | reverse complement strand
GCATCAATTGTGCAAATCCTGTAGTATATCCCTTCCGGGCAATGCGTGAGCGGCAAATTATGTATGAAAAAGGTGAAACTGGTAAGAGGCAGATTTATTCTGCAAGATATGTCGGTCAGTTAATGGATCAGAAACCATATTGGGAAATTTCTAAAATATCCGAGGGCATAGACAACATTAATCCTTCATGGGCTCCATTTAACGGGTATGTTTACCAGACGAAAGAAAATTCCGTGTGGAAATTAGTAAGCACCGGATTTTACCCCAGTAAAATTGCGAATGTTTCCTGTAATTTTGAGAATGCTTCCATATTCGACTACCCCCTCATCACCGGAAGTTCTGGGAATAACTCATTCCCTTTCTTTCTGGCATTCGATACCGATTCTATTCCAGGGAACAAGGAAATATTTGTCGAATACCATTATATAGCAGATTACAGACGAGATACACTCATCAATTTTTCAAACTCCCCGGGCGATGACATTAAACCAAAGGCGGCATATTTTAACCATTCATCATATACATATACTTCCGGTGACAATGCAGAGGCTTGTATTGTATGGGAGCATATTGAAAACAATAAGTCGGACATATGGTGGGCAGTTTCCCCGTGTAAGATAGTTCTTATGGATGTAGATGATAATCAGGTAATTGCCAAATTCAGGTTAAGCCAGAATTTTCCTAACCCCTTTAATCCGTCAACAACAATAAGCTACTCAATTCCCAAACAGTCACATGTTGAAATGAGGTTATTTGACATGCTGGGACGTGAAGTAGCAACTATTGTCAGTAAAGAACAGAGTGCAGGAGATTACAAAGTTCAGTTTGATGGTTCTTCTCTTCCCAGCGGAGTGTACATATACACTTTGCAGGCAGGCCAGTTCAGGGATTCTAAGAAACTGCTGCTCCTTAAGTAATTTTAAGCTCCTTTATTCAACACTGTTAAGGACAGAGCAAATGAAATTTTTCAGAATACTTTCTATAATTATCGCTTTATCTTCTTTTTGCCATGCGCAGCAATGGGTCAGCTTATTTGCTAATGAAGGAGTCGCATGTCAGGTCCAAGAATGATTTTTTCCTTATTCAGAATTACTCTTGAGACCTGTTCTCTTAAGATCTTTATGAGCTCCAGTCGTAAATATTGTGAAAACATTGCAGAACAATAGAGGCCAGAGCCAATTGCCTTTGGTCTCTTTTTGTTTTAGTTTAATATCCCCAAACATCATTTATTGAAGGGATAAACCGAATTAAGGATCTCTTATGATTGAAATAAGTATTAATAGAAGATATAATATTGAAAGACTACAAAAGTATCTCAATTACGAGTTATCAAGTTCGTTTATTGTCGTATTATATTTCTTAACTGACCTTGCGATGATTTTGATGGCTATCGCTGCTATCCTGTTTACGCCATTGCTGTTAAAGACACTTTTCGAGGAAAGAAAGTTTGGATGGATTTCTTTTTTTCTAATAGTTGTAGTAATACCCGCTGTATTGATTTTTACTTTTGACATTAATCCCCAATATAAATTTATTTTACAGGCAATACCAATTGCTCTTTTCTACTTTTACTGTTTTATCTTAAAAATAGCTGTTGGTGATTGGTAACATTTTTACGACATCGTCTTTCGAAAAATGCTAAATACATCCTGAAGCCCAACAATTTTGATTAGGAACGTAAAATCCGACTCTTTGCGCTTAAGAAAGAATATAAGGCCCGGGAACAGAATAAAAACTGGTCCCTGGCTTTTCTGCAAAAGGCCTAAGTCCGCTTAAGCCCTCCTAAGTATCCAGAACAGTTTTCATCTATTGCACCACATGGGCTGAATGAGCCTCAACTAATAATTTCAATGTTTCAAAAAACTCCTCTTCCGGCAATAGTTAGAAGGCTTTTGGTAAATAATTTGGTATTGAAAATAGCTCCCTGCATCCTTAGCTTTTGGTCCAAATTTAACCTTTTTACTCTTTCTTTAAGAAAATGTTTATTCTTTAACTTTTCCTGGCTGCTCTGAGACCAAGCTCCCATGACCAGGATTTTTATATAGGGTTGTGAACCTTTATGCCAGATTTCCAATCCCCGTTAAAAGCATTCAGAACGTTTCTTGAAGCCTCTCCTGATGCTTTTATGCTGTTTAGTCCCGAGTGTAATCATAAGGAAGCACCTGAGGACTTTGTCAGGATATTACAGAATAAATTCGCAGGCAGATAAATTCCAAGAAACGGATTTAAATAAGGTTATTGCCGAGGTAACAGGCGATCTTTAGCTGCTAATTAAAGAAACAAATGCCGATGTCACTTCCGTAATGCTGCCGTCTGTCAATGCAGATCCTACTTCAGAATAATATTTACCCTCCGGTTTGTTTTATGACTTTGTATCGTTATAAAATTGAACTATAATGAATATATGCATGGTGCGTAATAATATAATTTATTTTTGTTCCAAAACTTTAGTATTGAAATGCAAGGTGAGCTGCCATATCTTTGCCTTCTACTGATGAATAAGGAGAGCCAATACAAAGATGAATATACTCTTGATTGAAGACAGCAAAGGTGATATTATTTTAATTGATTCGGCGTTCGGGGAACTTGGGATCAGCTATAGTCTTACTGTAAAAGAAAACGGAATGAAAGCCTTAAGTTATATTGATGAAGCGGATTTGGGAAATACAGAGCTGCCGGATTTCATCATACTTGACCTGAATCTGCCGTATATAAGCGGATTCGACCTGCTGCAGCAGATAAGACAAAGCGGGAGACTGAAAGATACACCTGTAATCGTTTTCTCTTCATCTGCAGAGGGAAAGGATAAACTCAGGGCGCTTGAGCTTGGGGCTGCGGCATATTTCACCAAGCCGGTGGACTATAACGCCTATATTGCCACTGTCGAGAGTTTCCTGGGGATCGTTAATATATAAAGCCCCGCAATTTGTCAGGGGCCGGTTATTTCAAAAGAATAAATTTCCTCGCAATATTTAAGCCCTCAGATTCAAGCCTGTAGAAATAAACGCCTCCGGGCAAATTGCTTCCGTCAAATCTTACGCTGTAGCTTCCGGGAGCCTTCTCTCCCTCTGCAAGTATTGCAACCTCTCTTCCCAAAAGGTCATATACAGCAAGGGTGATGCCTGCAGTCCTGGGGACTTCATAATTTATAACTGTTGAGGGGTTGAACGGATTTGGATAATTCTGACTTAAAGCAAAACCCGACGGGAAAGGGCTTGCTGTGTTTTTTACATCCGCAATGACCCTCTGACGCAGCAGATCCCAAAGCTCCTGCCTGCTGCCGTCGTATCCAAGCGCCCACATCCCGATTCCTTTCAGGTTTTTGGAGGCTGCAAGATTGTATTTCAGTGCGGTGCTTGTATCTGTGTCGAACCAGTTCTGGACCCACAAAGTATCCTGCTGATAACAGTACCATGGAGTACTGGATTGACTATCCCACTTAAGTCCATAGACTGGGGCCTTCAAAACGTTATCGCTGTAAAATGTGCTTCTGATATAGTCAACAGCTTTGGAATATGAAGAGCTTGTTCTGACCAGCCAGCTGTTTCCATAGTACGGGACTCCAAGAATTAACTTATTAGCATAATTCGGAATGACCGCTCCGTAACCATATGTTGCAGAGGCCAAAGCCGAAGTAATATTGTTCGTCTGGCTGCTTCCTGTAAGCGGAGCGCATGGCCCTGAAGTTGAACTAAAGCCCCCGTAAAAACTATATCCCATAATAAAAATGTAATCGCATGCCTTTGCCAGTCCTAAAAGGTCCCATCCTCCCCAGTTAATGACAGGCCCTGCAAAGGAAACTTCCTTACCCGGGAAGGCTGCATGAATTGAATCAGTAAGTTCCGCCATAAAGCTGTTGATGAGTGAGCCGCGGTCGGCTTTATTCAGCCCTTCAAAGTCAATATTTACACCATCCAGGGAATATTGCCTTATTGTATTTTTAATGTTGGAAAACAGGTTCTGCTTGCTGGAGGCAACGGAAATTATCTTGTTTATCTGTGAACCGGTAAAATTGGTAACGCACATTATTACCTTAACGCCGTGTGAATGTGCCTGATTGATTACATCTGTCCAGGGCCATGGGTTTGGGTTTTTAAGTCTTCCCAGTGTATCCGCTGGAAAATCAAAACATGCTAAATGGGTTAAAAGATCGTACTGAAGGTAACTTTTAGCTGAAGCATACTCCCAGTCGGGGAGATAGCCGAATACGGCAGTTGAAGTTTGTGTTCTGTTAAACTGAAGAGGAATAATATCGCTGCCGTCTTCATTAAACGGGCTCTTTTTTAACTGCTGGCTGCCGAACTCTTTTTTGTGGAGTTCGTGGACAGAAAGGGGCTCCTGGCTGAAAGCAGGAGAAATAAATGAAAGTATTAAGCTAATAGCTAAAAGTACGTTTTTCATCGGCGGAGGATAATTTATTATGTTTCAGCAAATATATAATTCTTTTACGTAAGAATTAAATTTTTTTTGTGCAAAATTGAATGGATCATAACGCTTTATTTTCCCCCTGAAAAAGCACGGGATTATCCTTAGCATAATTTTGTAATCGGAAATATTAGTATTTTAGAGCGGGCATTATTATCCATTCAGGGGGAGACATGAAATCTTCAGGCAATATTAAAATCTTTACAATCGGCTTTACAAAGAAAAATGCTGAAAAGTTTTTTAACCTTCTAACTGATAATAAGGTAAAGAGGGTAATTGATATCAGGCTCAACAACACTTCACAGCTGGCGGGATATGCCAAGGCCGAAGATCTGAAATATTTCTTAAAAGCTATTGCCGGCATTGAATATACTTACCTTACTGAACTGGCTCCTACGCAGGAAATTATGGATGAGGCTAAAAAGAACAAGGGCGACAGGAAG
>JBLMZM010000224.1:0-11122 GCA_050258815.1 Ignavibacteriales bacterium | reverse complement strand
TTTATCTTTCGTTTTTATGTTCGGTTCTTTTGTAAATGCGCAGACAGCCCGCCTGCAGGTGATCCACAATTCAGCCGATATTGCTGCAAAATCCGTTGATGTGTATCTTAACGACAAGCTTCTGCTCAAAGATTTTATGTTCCGCCAGGCAACCCCTTTTATTGACGCACCGGCTGGGACAGAATTTACCGTGGGTGTAGCCCCGGCAAACAGCATGTCCGTTAATGACGTAATTGCAAAATTCAACCTGAAGCTAGATAGTGGCAAGGCTTATGTTGCAATTGCAAACGGTGTGCTGGATACATCAAAATACAGCGGAAATCCTGATAAAAAACCTACAGCTTTTACTCTTTTCATTAAGCAGATGGCAAGAGAGAAGGCTATGGATATGGACAAGGTCGAGTTCTTTGTGCTCCACGGCTCAACCGATGCTCCGGCTGTGGATATATACGCAAGGGGAGTAGTTAAGATTGTCAGCAATGCTGCATACGGCGATATGACTGATTACATTGCAGTGCCTCCGGCCAAATATACCCTGGATATTACACCAGCAAATTCCCCGAATACAATTGTGAAATCAGTTGATGCAGATCTTTCTTCACTTAAAGGCGGCGCAGGAGTAGTATTCGCCTCGGGCTTCCTTGATCCGTCAAAGAATCAGAATGGAAATTCTTTCTGTGTTTTAGTCGCCCTTCCAAACGGCAACGTAATAACGCTTCCCCAGGCGGCAACTTCTACAGATGTAAAAAATACAAAGATAGGTGCAGTCGACTATAAAATTGAACAGAACTACCCTAATCCCTTTAATCCCTCCACTGTAATAAGCTTCTCTATCCCGAAGGAAGAATTTGTAAGCATAACAATATACAATATTCTTGGGAGCGAAGTAGCCACGCTTGTAAACAAGAAAATGGCTGCAGGCAGCTATAACGTTCCGTTCAATGCGGCAAACCTCACAGCCGGCACATATCTCTACCGCATCAAAGCCGGCAATTATAACGAAACCCGCAAAATGATGTACTTGAAGTAAGGGAAAAGTTAAGCTTGAGAATAAAACATTAACCCCGGCATTTACCGGCCGGTGTTAATGTTTTATTCTATACATTTTTCCCTGTGCCTGTTCAAAAGTAAGTGCGGCCTGAATCCTTCACATAATTTTTCCTGATTTCCCTAAGGCTGGAAATGGTGCCCGTTCCTGACTGCCATATGATGTTGTTTACCCTTTTCTTAAAACCTGCTATATTTTACAGGATTAATTCTGCCTTATTAAGAATGATAATCTTTAATCCGCCAAATAAATTGTAACAATCAGGAAATAATATGAAAAGAACGTTAACTGCACTTATGCTCCTTGTATCAGTTCTACAGGCCCAGACAATTACATGGAAGGAAGTTACATCCTCCTATTCATCCATACCGGGAGTTAAGGTATATTCAGGCTCAAAAGCATCTGTTCCCTCTTTTTATGCATATTATATTGATGTGGATATGAATAATCCGAAGGTCGCCATAAGGCCGTATCTTACATCATCACCGGCTGCAATGCCGGAATTTCTGAAAAAAACCGGAGCTTATGCCGCCATAAACGGCGGATTTTTCGGAGGAACATCGGCATATTCTGCCGTTGTATATCCGAATGAAGTAAAAGCACAGAATGTTGCCGCTGTTACCAGAACCGGAGGAGCCTACCCTCTAATAAGAAGTTTCTTTGGAATAAAATCGGACAGGTCGATGGCAGTTGACTGGATATACCACTTCGGGCCCCTCGTTTCAGATATATATAAATTTACGGCACCTCTGCCATATATTAATAACGATCCTACTGCTAAATCTGCCCCAACAAAGGCAGAGGGCACACAGTATCTGAATCTGCTTGCCGGCATTGGAGGAGGGCCTACACTGGTTAAAAACGGTGCTGAAAAGCTAACATATAATGAAGAAGTAATGTGGGGTTCAGGTGTTGCTCTTTCAACTGAGCAGTACCGCACTGCCATCGGATATACTCCGGACAAACATGCTATTCTTTTCTGCTCATGTCCGCTTCCATTATCAGAACTCCCCTCGATATTCATCAGCTTAGGGTGCACAGAAGCAATGAATCTGGACGGCGGAGGTTCAACACAGATGAGCATAGGCAGTCAGGATCTTATAGCATCTTCAAGGGAACTGCCTGCCATACTGGCTATTGTTAATCCTGATTCAATGGGACTTCCCAAAACACCCCTATATCAGAAAGTAATAGACACAGGTGATAAAGATGCCCAGCTTTCAGGGGGCTGGTTTGCTTCAGCAAATGCAGGTTATTACGGGTCAACTCCGGCAATGCTCTGCGGAGCGGGAGACGGCTCAGCCATCTGCACATTCAGGCTGAATCCTCCGGCCTCAGCAGTATATGAAGTATACGGATGGTGGGTTGCTTCAGGCAACAGGGCAAAAGATGTTCCTTTTATTATAAAGCACAAAAACGGGACTGATACAGTTTATACAGACCAGACTGTAAACGGTTCAGCATGGACATTGCTCGGGAAATATACTTTCAGAGGTGATTCAACAGATAAAGTTATTATAACAAACAGTGCTAAGACAGGCAGCTATGTTGTAGCCGATGCCGTAAGGATCATTTCATATGATCCAATAACCGGAGTTAATGAAGGAACAGCATCAAAGAGCAGGTCTTTACCTGACAGCTATGAACTGATGCAGAACTATCCTAACCCCTTTAATCCAAGCACAACAATAAAATATGGGTTGCAAAAGGAAAGTAAGGTCAAAATTACAGTTTTTAATAGCATAGGAGAAATTGTAAGTGTTATTGATAATTCAGTGCAAAATGCAGGTTATCATTATAAGACTTTTAATGCGGGGAATATCTCTTCAGGCATCTATTTTTACCGAATAGAGGCAATTGCAACTGATGGATCAAAAGAGTACCGGGAAATTAAAAAAATGTTATTATTAAAATAACTTTAACATCATGGTCACAATTTGGACGTTACTTTTATAAATGTCGTGAGAACAGTCTAAATTTCAAAGAATTTAAGAACATCCGGAGATTCCCTGTCTCTCCACAGCACTTTTAGTGATTAATATTATGCCCGAATTTAGCGTTTATCCGCTGTTTTCGGGCTTTTTTATTTTCCCCTTTTCCTACCCAAAAGTTCATATTCTGTTTTGCCCCGACTCATTGTGGAAATTTTATTATATTTCCTTTACTATACAAAGGAGGACAATACATGGTTACTCAGGACCAAAAAACAAAGGCAGAAACTTTCTTAAAACTTCACACTCAAAAGGAAATCCTTATACTTCTTAACTCATGGGACCCCGGAAGCTCAAAGCTTATTGAAGCTTCGGGCTTTAAGGCCATTGCAACAACCAGCATGGGAATATCAGCATCTTTAGGTTATCCCGACTGCCAGAAGATTCCATTCAGCGAAATGATGGACGCTATTGCAAAAATAGCAAGCAGGGTAACGCTCCCGGTTACTGCAGATATTGAAGGGGGCTTTGGAAAAAATACAGATGAAATTTTATCCTGCATAGGCAAAATTATTGAAACCGGAATAGTAGGGATAAACATAGAAGACAGTTATAATCTCAGTCCTAAATTAGTTGAAGTTTCGGAGTTCAGTGAAAGATTGCGGGCAATCAGAAGCCTTTCGGACTCTTTGGGATTTCATCTTGTCATCAACGCCAGGACGGATGTTTTTCTTACTTCTGCCGGAGCTCCTGAAGGCCGGTTAAGACACGCCATTGAACGGGGCAATAAATACCGTGAGGCAGGGGCGGACTGCATATTTGTTCCCGGCATATGGTTAAGAGATGACATCTCGACATTGGTTAAGGAAATTGCTGCCCCCATAAATATTCTTGCAAACCCAACCAATGCCCCAGCTCTTCCCCCTTCAGTTGCAGAGCTGGAGGATCTCGGTGTAGCCCGCCTTAGTCTTGGTGCATCTGCGATGAAGGCAACATTACTGCTCATAAAAAAAATTGCAGGCGAATTACTAACTGACGGTTCATACAATACATTGGCTGAAGCATTAAACCCTCTGCCTGAAGCATTAAAGGCATATGCTAGGGCTACAGGATTATCATAATATATGCCTTCTCCTCCCCGCACCTTTTTAAGGTAAGTGGATGTAGGGTGCCTGTAGTTTTTCCAGTTACAGGCACTTTTTTGAATTCAGATTAAAAGAAACGAGAATATTAGAACTATGCTTGCCAGAAACAGAGAATTTTCTAATGAGCTCATCTCATTTTTGATACATTCACAATTATAAATAGTAAAAAGATGGCCACAAGGCTTTCATCGATATAAGTTATAAGATATCAGGTATTTATTAAGGTGATGAGTGGTTCCCTAAAGACACTGCAGAGGTAATGCATTTTTTTCTTGTTAATACTGTATAAAAAAAGCTGCGGGAATATTAATCCCGCAGCTTGCACTTTATATTTCAACTATATTTATAATCAGGTTCAAAACTTTGAACGTTGAACCTACTTTATCAGGTTGATTCTTATTGTGCTTTCAATCCTGTCGCCTACCTGAAGGCGGACAATATAAATACCACTGGGCAGCATCTGCCCGTTTATATCACGTCCATTGAACTGTGTTTCATTCCAACCCGGATGGAAATCTGATATATCAATTACCGCAACCAGCTGGCCAAGTATATTGAATATTTTCAGATATTTAACCTTGCCCATCGAATTGTCATCCAGAAACAGTCTGAGCTTTGTCGAAGGATTAAACGGATTGGGGTAATTTCCTGCAATATATGAACTGGGGATAGCAACTTTCTTCTGCTGCTCTACATTTGTAGATGGTGTTTTGTAATCGGCAATGTAAGCTGTATAACGGCAGCGGATATTGTACTGAAGACTAAGATTGATCAATTGCTGTTTAAGAGCAGGCGTTTCGCCATATATTTCTATCTGCCTTTCGAGTGCATCTATCTGCTCTTTTGCCCAGAGTGATTCTGAGAATTTATAGAGTGTTTTCTGGCTGCTGTAATCCAGCCGGAAATCAAAAGCCGTAGTACCGCTGCTAGAATATCCTGCAATGCTCAGAGGTGACTGCCCCGGATTCTTATATCGCCCGGCCAGATAAAAATAAGAGCCGGCATATGTCGTTGGGAGTTTTGCAGGCACCAGCTGCGACAGATCTGTTCTTCCGTATTCAAACTGTACATCTTTAAGTATAGGCTGGCTTATCCTGCTGAATACGCTTAACATTTTTTCACTCAGGTTGTCATTCATACTTATATATGTAGTAAACCCATAATTCATTGCGGCTGTCATCTCCAACCTTGCCCTGCTGACATTATCACCCACGGCAATAGGGAAGATTCCTGTTTTTCCTGTATTTAGCTTCTCAATCTGAACAGGATCTGCATTTGACCCGCTTTCTGTAAAGACAAGTATTGAATTATTGGCCGACATATCCTTCAACTGACTTAAACCCTGTACAATTGCTTCCTGAAATTTACTGCCGCTGCCGGAATTAACTGATGCCAGATAGATCTTTGCTTCACTTATGTTCTGGGCCGTTGCAGCAACAGGAGCAGTTTTCCAGGAAGTGACAGAATAGTTAAAAACAATCAAATTAAAAAAATCTTTTGGGGTTAACAGATCCAGGGAGCGTGAGATTGCACTCTTGCTGGCGTCCAGCTGTAAACCAATCATACTATTCGAAAGTGCAAATATTACACTTTTCTTCAGCGCACTGTCTTGCTGCACCTGATTCTGCGGGCGTACAAATAATGCAAAATGCCCGTCTGATGTATCATTGGCAACAGAATAAAAATCAACCCCAAGTTTATTAACGTCGGTCTCATAACTGAAATTTACGTCCTGGTCAAGATAGAGCTTCGACTTGTTCAGCTGTAAGTTAATACCACTCGTAGAATTCTGCGATACTTTTACATCACTGAACTGTTCAAGGTTGTACTTTGTTATGGGCATATTGGAATTAATATTAAAGCTGAATTTTACATTATCCAGTGGATATGTAATAAAACTGCTGGTATTAAGAGGGAATGAATATGCGCTTGTCCCTTTATAGTAACTGCAAAGACTTATATACTGCAGCTGCACTCTTTGAATAGCACCTGCTTTTATACCCTTCAGATAGATTTTGATCCCGTTTCTTCCGATATACTTATTTACTTCGGCTGCAACTCCGCCTTCACCAGTACCGGGATTGGAACTCTGCTCCTTTACCTGGAGTACGGCTTTATATGCTTTATCATTATACCAGTAAATAAAGTTTGTTGCTCTTGCATCCTCGGGCAGAGGAAATGAGTAAACAGCATCAGTTGAATCTGTCCATTCATTCTGGAATTCCTGGTATACAATTGTCTCGGCAACAATTCCGCTGATATTTACAGTAACTTCACATGTTCTAAGACGTAAAAAATCTTTGGGATAATTTTTAGATACCGGCATCATAAGCCCTGTAGCATGACATACCGATATTAGTGTGAGAAAGAATACCGTAAGGATTATTTTTTTATTTAACATTTCTTTTTTCCTCCGCTTACTTCAGGTAAAGAATTTTAGCGGTTTCAACATAACTGCTCTTATCTGCACCAGTCAGTGTCAGTTCAGCAATATAAAAACCTGTAGCGACTAGTCTGTTGTCTTCACTTCTTGCATTCCATACCAGATTCTGGCTGCCCATATTTGTAAAGTTGAACTCTTTTATTAAACGTCCCAGAATATCATAGATTCTGATCTTTCCGGCTTTGAAATCTCCCTTGCTAACCTTAAATGTTATTTCGGGGTTAAAAGGATTTGGATAGAATGAGAAGTATTTTCCAAGCGGATCAGCTTTTCCGGTTTTGTAGCTGACCATTGATTCTCCGCCCAGTCCCGCAAACCGGATCTTCAACTTGATCTGATTTTCAGACCCCTGCTGAGATGCTGCAGTTGAATTATAGCTGATCATATACTTAAACACGGATTTTACTCTGGATATGTCGAGTAGAATATCCCTGAAATTTCCATTAATATCATAACTGTTGCCGGCTGTGGCAATTACGATAGGATCATAATAAGAGGACTTGAACTGCTTGTCGCCGATCGAATGAACAATAATGCCCTTCACCAACAATGAATCAGTTACTGTCTTTTTCGTGAGTTTTGTAAAAGCATCGTTTTCATGATAACTTGCATCAGTTATCCATATAACTATCCTTCTTGAATTAGGGCGGAAATTGTATCGGGAAGCATCCATTAACGCTTGCAACGAATTTTCCGGCATGTCGTCTCCGCCATGTGCATACTGCTGTCCTATCAGCTGCTGAAAAGAGTGGGCATCTTTAGTAAATGGATATTTATTTTCCGTATAATCAAGAAATGTCACAAGTCCAAGCTGATAATCGACACCGCTTTCTGTCAGGCTGTCGGCAAATTCAACAATATTTCTCTTAACAGCATCAATTTCATTGCTCATGCTGCCGGTTACATCAAAAGCAAAGATAATATCCGCGGTAAAACTTCCTCCGCTCGTATCCTTGCCGAAGGTATAATTTGTTACACGCGAATCATTCTCATAAAGAAATATATTATCACTGATAAGATTAGCTATTTTGGTTCCTCTTGCTTTTTGAAGCACATCAAAAGTAAGGCTTATTTTGGGATACTTTGATGTGATAAGAGTATCAATACTGACTACCAGCCCTGAATCAGAGACGGGTGTTTCAGGAATAAAAACCGGACGGCGTATCTCATCAATAAGTGTTGTGCCATCGTATATTTTTGCGGCAGCTTCAACTGTTTTACTTTCATATAAGGTCTTCACACTAAAATCCGCCTTTTGAAAAGCGGGGATGCTGGAACCATATGAATAGCTCAAAATACCAGAGGAAATTTCATCAGATAATTCAAGTTTCAGGTTTCCGTTGGAGACTGTTCCGGTTCCGGTCTTCCCTACTTCCAGATACGTGCTCATGCTCTGCGGAAACATAATGTTATTATCCATCGCCAGGTAACCGGGCAGATCCCACCTTAAAAACAGCGATGATGAAAAGTCTGGCTGAATCAGACTTACACTTGTCATCTCTGTTTTTTCACTATCGGGAGCTGTACTGCTCTCAGGCCAGTAGATCTTCAGGTAAAGATCATATATCCTCTGCGGTGAGGAATAATCATAATCCGGACTCTGAGTCTTATAAAGATCATTCCAGTTGCCGGCAATTAGTTTGGCCGGTAAAGTACTGAATTTCAGACTGGCGCCTATACCCCTGGCACCGGCTGCTTTTTCCCAAAGTATAAACTCAGGAAGGAGTTCCGGTGACTGAAATATCTTGCTTTCCTTTAAAAAAGCTCCGGATAAAGCAATGCTCCCGTCTCCATTTTTCCCAATTGCCGGATCATACATTAAACCCATGCCGATACTATGAGCCTGGGCATCCAGATTCTTTATTTTGTATGCCAGCTGTATTGACTTGTCGGACTGCTGGAAGTACATATAAAATGTTACTGAAAGAAGCCCGCTTTTTACGGCTGTAACTCTCAGAGTATCGCTATTTTTCTGAAGAACAATATCTGAAGGATCAGTAAAGTATTCATCCAGCTTATACCATGTTCCGTCAACTGAGAAAACAGGATAGGATGTCATTGCATATGGATGTCCGAATGTAAGCTGACAATTATCATCCAGCTGGCTTGAAGACATGCCATAGGAGGTACCTAGCGTAAAATATCCGCCCGGTATTAAAGTCATGTCCAAACGGTCATTTTTAACCTCATAAAAATTTCCGCTCTGCAGTTTATTAGCTACGCCAGCCTTATGCAGCTTTGCAGGATCGATATCGAATCCTGATTTATCCTGTGCATGCAGTACCATGGATATAAAAATAAAGAATAATACTATATATATAATTTTCATGTCGACCTCTCCATATTTAGACTGTATTATCGCAACAGGACCATTTTACGTACAGAACTGAATCCTTCAGTCTGTATTGAATAGAAATAAATGCCGCTCGGCGCATTCATATTGTTCATATCCTTTCCGTTCCATGTTACGGTATAATTTCCTGGTGACTGCTGTGAATCTACAAGAATACACATAAGCTGGCCTAAAGCATTGTAGATCTTAATAATTACATGATAATCAGAGCGCCCAAAAGGCAGTGAATACACGATTTTTGTCTCGGGATTAAAAGGATTAGGATAGTTCTGCTGCAATACAAATTTGTCGGGAACAGGTTTATTTTTCCTGATATCAGTTGTAGGATCGACATATAATGCTGTGTAGCGCGTTAAAATATGGAATTTTAAGCTTAGGTCAATTACCTGCTTTTTAAGTTCTGCTGTCTCGCCATAGGTATCTATAAGCTGCAGCAGATAATCGATCTTTTCCTTAGCCCAGAGTCTTGGAACAAACGGGTGACCGCCTAAAGTATCTGTGAAATAAATGCTTTGCTTGAATTCAACCGGATTAGAACGGATCTTGCCTCTTAATGTGACATTATATGTTCCACCGGTCTTATAAAGCCCAAGCTGCATTAACTGGCTGCCCCAGAACAGATCATTTATAGTCTTAGGATAAACATCATATGACTGAAGTCCCCCAAGATCAATTGTTATATCTGTCAGAACCGGTTTTGATATCCTCTTAAAGTGGTCATTTACAACAAGCGCTATACTGTCATTGGAAGCAATAAATTTTGCATAGCCATGATTTTGCTCTGCAAGGTTAACCAGCAGCGATTTACTTATATCATCTCCGATCCCGAATGAGAATATTCTTACATTTTTAATATTGTTCTGCTTTGCATGACTTAAGATGCTGGTAGAAATGGTATCTCCCCATGTCGGATACCCGTCAGTTAAAAATACAACGCTGTTGGAACTTGAATCTCCGTAGCTTTGCTGCAGCGATTTAGTAATTGCCTGATCGATATTGGTCATTCCTAACGCATAGAGCTGGAATACAAAAGCTTTAGCATCATTTATATTATTTTGTGAAGCCGGAACAAGATTGTCCTTAAAAGAATTTACAAAAGTACCGAATGTAATAATATTGAATTTATCCTTATCTGAAAGAAGAGTCAGGAAATTATTAAGAGCATCTTTTAACTGCTCCATCCTCTTCCCGTCCATACTTGAAGATACATCGGCTGTAAATACAATATTTTTATTAATCTCATAGCCTGCAGTCAAACTGTCTGGCGGAGTAATCCAGACCGTATAAAAATTATCTGTACCCAGGGAATCCGATGGCTTTGATTTATATGACAGAGCATGATATTCAATACCTGCCCTCTGAGTCTCGAATTCAATTGTCAGATCTTTATCAGGATAAAAATTTTCATCGCCGAAGAAAAATGTATAATGGTTATCTGCAATCTTTGTTATTTTTGCTGCAGAAGAATTATTGTGCGAAGGTGAAGTAAACCTCTTATACGGGAAATGTGAACTTGCATCTATACTGACTGAAACTGTCTGCAGGGGTTTTGATGAAAGTGCAAGTGTATTTAATTTGAATAAATATTTTACATTCCCAAAATCATAGCTAAGTGGTTCCACATAAGTAATTTCAGTCCTCACATCCGAATTCGCGTTTATCGGCACTATGCTCAGACGGAAAAGATTATCTCCCAGATATTCCAGAAGAGCCGGATCCATCCACTGCCTTAATTTCTGGTTGTAATCGTTAACCGCTTGCTGTCTTTCCTTTATGCTGGCTTCATACCTTACGCCATTCACCCAGTAAACCAGCCCCGAAATGGTCGCATTTGAAGGCAAGGGGAAAAGATAGATTGCCTCAACAGATTGGCTCATTTCGTTGTAAAAGGTTTGGTCCACATGAGTTACGGCAACCTGCTCCTGTATATCAACCTTCGTATCAATTTTCTTGATCCACATCTTCTCATAATTTTGATTGCTGAAACGTGGACGGACATAAAGTGCACCAACAGCGTATATATCGCTGCTTAATGCCATTAGAAAACAAAAGAACATTAAAAGCCGCAGTACTTTAAAGGTATTTTCCATGGTGACCTGCTCCAATATGTGAATAATTGTCTTTGCAAAAACAAAAGAACTGATACTATATATATAGAGAAATAATTGGCTTTTTCGGAAAATTTTAAAAATATTTTATTAA
>JBLMZM010000223.1:0-4830 GCA_050258815.1 Ignavibacteriales bacterium | reverse complement strand
AGATAAGATTCAGAAGAAGGTGAATTACCAATGTAATATGCTTCATCAGCAAGACGTACGTGCAGTGAGTTTTTGTCCGCTTCGGAATAGATTGCAGCTGAAGTAATACCCATCTCACGGCAGGCTTTAATAACCCTGACCGCAATCTCTCCCCTGTTTACAACAAGAATTTTCTTTATCAAACAAATACCTACTTTAGTTCGACAATAGTTATACCTTCACCGCCCTGTTCAATATTAGCAAAATAAAACTTATTTACCCCTGCATGTCTGGATAGAATGTCTTTTACCATCTTCTTTAAGGCACCTGTACCCTTCCCATGGAGTATTTCTACCCTGTTAAGACCAGCTGTATATGCATTATCTACAAATTTAATGACTTCAAATTCAGCTTCTTCGGGTTTTTGTCCTCTTATATCGATTTTAATATCTGCAGCCTGAGAGCTATAACCGCCCTTAAATTCAGTTTTAGGTTCAGCATCCTTCCTTTTGGCAGGAAGCAACTCGTCAAGCTTGACCTGGATTTTAATATTCCCCACGAGGAGAATAGCCCTGTTTTTTTCATAATCCAGTTCAAGCAGTTTTCCCGTAGTCTGGGAATTTTTAAGTGAAGCAAAATCTCCAGCTGAAAATATATAATTTTTATCCAATGAAGCAACGGGAGCCGGTGAAATTAATTTTTTATTTTTATTCTTCAGCTCCTCAATTTCGTGTTTCACTTCCCTGATTGTTTCGCTTTTTGCGTTGGACTCTCTTATCTGTTTAATAGCCTCTTCAACTTTTTTGTTCACATTCTTAAGATATTCATCTGCATTTGTTTTTGCATTAAGAAGAATCTCTTTCTTTTGCAATTCAATTTTCTCAAGATTCTGCTGATATAAGTTAGCCAGGCCTTTCAACCGTGCATTTTCAATTTCAGAAGTCTTCAGTTTTGATTCCAGAGCTTTTGATCTTCTCTCCAGTTCCGAAATAAAATCTTCTACTTTCATTTTATCCGAATCCAGATATCCTTTCGCAAGTTCGATAAAAGTCCGGCTTAATCCAATCCTTTCAGCAACTTCAAATGCATAGCTGGAACCGGGAAGCCCCTGCCTGAAATTGTATGTAGGAACCAGTTTTTCATTATCAAATTCCATTGAGGCATTTTCAAAACCCTGGAGCTCATTGGCAATAATTTTAAGGCTGCCATGATGTGTTGTGGCCAGTACAAGAGCCCCCTTCTTCTGCAGACTTACAAGTATGGCTGTAGCAAGCGCAGCTCCCTCAGCCGGATCAGTTCCGGTACCAATTTCATCCAACAGCACAAGTGAATCCTTATCTGCCGCAGAAAGAATGTTCTTAATATTTGAAAGATGTGAGCTGAATGTACTCAGGTCATCTTCAATAGATTGCTGATCACCGATATCCAGCAAAATATTGTCAAAGAAATGCAGATTTGAATCTGGCCCCGCCGGAATATGTATGCCGCAGAGCACCATTATTGACAATATCCCTGTCGTTTTAAGCACAACGGTTTTCCCACCGGCATTTGGACCCGTGATTAATACCACGTTATTGTCGCTTATTTCAAGGTCCAAAGGTACAGTGTTGTTCCTGTTTAATTTTTTAATAAGAAGCGGATGGCGAGCATCGAACAGTCTCAGGGGGCTTGAATTATCTATGGAAGGAAAGGAACCTATTATTTCCATTGAATACCGTGCCCTGGCAAATATACTGTCGAGATATGAAATTGTCTTAAGGGCCTCCTTAAGCCTGCTGCTTACTTCCCCTATTTTCCTGGTCAGCTCCTTCAATATCCTTTCAATTTCCCTTTTTTCGGCAAAATTCAGAGACAGGATCTCATTGTTGAGCTCAAGCGTCTCTTCAGGTTCAATGTAAACAGTTTGCCCTGATGAGGACTCCGAGTGTATAAATCCTTTTACATGTCTTTTATGCTCGGACTTTATGGGAACAACCATCCGGCCATCCCTTTGAGTTACATAATCATCACGGACAAGAAATGAATCACTAAGGTCTTTCAGTATCCTGTTTATTACTTTCCCCAGAGTATCTGTCTTTCTCCTGATCTCTTCCCTGATTTCCTTGAGTTTGAGACTTGCATTATCTCTGATATCACCATTTTCATCAATGATTTTACCAATGTGATGCTCAAAGACCTTATCTACAAAAAGCTTATCAAGAAAGCTCGAAGAGATATTCTTAAATTCATTTTCCGACTTTAAAAACTGATACATCTTTCTGGAAGTTTCAGCAAGAGTCAGTATATCCAGTATAGATTTATTCCCCAGTACAGCACCTTCTATGCTGCTTCTTGAAAGATCATCATATAGATCAGGGAGATAACTTATAGGGGGGAAATCATTTTTTATCAGGATTTCTTTAGCCTCGGTAACGTAGCTCCCTTCCAGTATTACCTGGGTAATATTTGGTAAAGGTTCAAGCTTAAAGATCTCCTTTTTACCCGACTCAGTATAAGCATACCTGGAGATATATTGTAATATTTTGGGAAATTCAAGTTTTTCCAGTGTCGATCTTAATATCATTATTTTTTAATTTTGTTTTTATTTTTTACTTACAGTAATACCGGTACTATTATGTTTTGCTTTTTTAGGAGTAACAGGTTTGGCAGCCTGACTCACCTTTTTCTTTACGGTAGTACTGTCCTTTTCAGTAACAATTTTCTTCTGTTCGCCGTTGCTGTTTTTATCCTTATTCTCAATGTAGTCTTTTACGAAGTCTTTTCCGCCGATCATAAAGTCTATTGTTTTGGGCATAACGTTATACACTGATCCGTAGAGGAATGAATTATCTGCAACTTTTTTCTCAGGGATCTTAAAGATGTTAAGAAACAGGAATATTCCGCTCATAAAGAAAACAATCTGAACAATTCCTGTCATTCCCCCGAGTATCTGATTTGCAAGCTTGCTCACTTTATCGTGAGGATGTACGAGTCTTTTTACAACGGATGCCAAAATGACGGTCAGAACAAAAATAATTAATCCGGCAGCAATTTCAGCGAGGTATAACTCCTGATCCAGCAATGGTGCAATTAGCTTACCTGCTTTACCCGACAGTTTTACGGCCAGAAATATCCCGAGAAATATTCCGAGCAGGCCAATTATCTTTCTGACAAGACCATCCTTAAAACCAAGGATAAACCCAATGACAATTAGCCCAAAGATTATATAGTCAAGATAGTTCAATTTTCACTCAGCACTTTTTCAACAATGGACTTAACTATTTTCCCGTCGGCTTTGCCTTTTAATTCTTTCATAGCCAAGGGCATCAGTTTTGGGAAATCAGCTTTTGATACGGCACCCACAGAAGCAGCAAGTGACTTCACAATATCGGCAACTTCATCTTCAGTCAATTGCTTGGGAAGATATTCCAGAATGATCTTCATTTCTGCATCTTCCTTGTCAGCTAAATCATCTCTTTTTGCTGCCCTGTACTGTTCAACAGAATCCTTTCTCTTCTTCACTGCAGTACTGAGCATT
The DNA here is from genome assembly GCA_050258815.1 of Ignavibacteriales bacterium. Classification (GTDB taxonomy): domain Bacteria; phylum Bacteroidota; class Ignavibacteria; order Ignavibacteriales; family SURF-24; genus JAAXKN01. Next base: position 1,334 of record JBLMZM010000223.1, on the reverse strand, counting down.
TTAATTTCCTCTTCTTCAGAAAGGACCTTTCCTGAGCCGCTTTTTTCAAATTCCAGGATCAGGGCACGTATTGACCTGATTGTTTCGAGTCTCAGCTTGTCCCCCGATTTCATGGCTGTTTTTAGGTCTTCATTAATTTTTTCTTTGAGGTTCATTGTGACTCCTTGATTTCTATGTTGAGCATAAATATATTCTAAAGTTATAGTACCTGTAAATATATCAAATTATTTTTTTATTCTCTATTTGATGCCGTCATATTTGTAAATTTCCAGGCATGTTAATTACATTGCCGGATGAGGTTTTATAATTACAAAAGACAGAGTAAACCAGTTCACCAATCTGTTCTGGACTGACCATAGCTGATGCATTCTTCACCCATCCCCGGTTTTCCGGTGTGTCAATAATTCCCGGAGCAACTGCGTTTGCACTCAACCCGATTTCACGTCCTTCCAGAGCCAGGGTTTTCACAAGAAAATTCAGAGCGTTCTTTGAAACACCGTAAGAAGCCTTTTTAGACTCAGGATTATTGCCCGTCATAGACGAAGTAAAGCAGACAGAACCTCCGGCTGATTCCTTCACAAGCAAGGAAAAGTATTTAGCCAAAAGGAAGGCAGAATATAAGTTCATTTTCATCATCAGGTCCCATTGTTTCAACGGAGTTTCCCAGATTGAGGTTCCCGCCCTGAATCCTCCAATAGTAGAGAACTGGAAAAACAATGTGTTTTTATCCGGAGAAATATTGCTGAATATATGGCTGACATTTTCTTCAACGGAAAGATCACCGGTTTCAATTATGCGAAGGTTATCCCCGTGCAAAGCAATTTTTGAAACTGTTCTGTCGAAAAGATAGATGTAATCGTAATCTTTATTCAGGAATACCTGCGTAACTCCCCTGCCAAGATCTCCCCCGGCTCCAAAAATAAGTAATTCTTTTCTCATACCGGAACTCCTTTTTTTAAGAATTTAGAAAAAATCATTGAATGATCAAACATACTTAAAACTGTTTTACATATAATGGCCCTCCGGTAACCGGCTTTGTAAGGGGTTGTACTATGGCTGAAGGATAAAACTGAATGACGTTTTGGCGAATGACTGGCAATTTGGGCCATAAATATATTTCGTTCCGGGCAGTTTCATTTAAACATCCATTTTTTTATCTTCAAAAGTAATTTAAGAGGGACAATCATGACTTTAAAGAAAAGGGATCAGGAGTTAGTTCGTGGCCTTAGTCTTCTCGCAGCAATCATGATAGTTATAGGCTCTATGCTCGGTTCAGGTATATTTCGAAAACCTGCAACAATGGCGGGTCAGCTCCTCTCTCCTGAACTACTGCT
>JBLMZM010000222.1:0-27661 GCA_050258815.1 Ignavibacteriales bacterium | reverse complement strand
TGCGATGTATGCAAGAATCGGAGTCTGAGTATGATACCAGGGAGTCCCGGATTTAACAATCTTGCGGGTATTTTTTCATGTATCCATGCCTTTGATTTCAATTATACTTTTACTTTTCAGGCCATTAACACGGCAGCACTTACCGGTGCTTTTGGCTTTCTAAATATATTCTTTCATTGTATATTAAAATATTAATATCTGTTTATCGAAAGAAGAATGACTAATATACTGATGAAGAATGCGGCGGTTATAGTGCCTGTTTACCGGGAAGAAAATAATGAACTGAAAATAGTATTGATCCGCAGGAGCAATCACGGGGTTCATAGCGGACAGCTTGCATTCCCAGGAGGGAAATATGAGAGTTCGGACGCATCGTTTATGCACACAGCTCTGCGTGAAACCGAAGAAGAGATAGGCCTGCCCAAGGACAACATTACCGTGCTTGATGAACTGCCCGTTATTGAAACAATGGCAACAGGCTTCAGAATATACCCATTCCTTGCAAAAATAAGTCCGTGCCGCAGCTGGACAATCCAGGAAAGTGAGGTAGCCGAAGTGCTTGAAGTAAGTGTCAGCGACCTTGTAAAACCCGAATATCACGCCGAAGAGCTTATGCAGTTTGACAACTGGCCATACCCCCAGAGAATACCATATCTTAAGGTAGGTCCGCATAAACTTTGGGGAGCATCTTACAGAATACTCCATCCCATTCTGCCCCGCCTGCTAAACAACGAGTTTGAGATTTAGTCTGCCTGCCTTCAGCCATAAATACATTTTTTTATCTGAGAATTTGAATTTATTACTTCCCCCATAATCGTTTTTTAGTTATTTTTAACCTCTAATTATGGAATGCACACTTGACTTCCATTCAAACGGTTAGTTTTGCACATTTGTTTTATTTGATCCATCACCATTTTTCAACCTATACCAACAGGAGGTTTTCTTGAAAAAAAGCAGTCTTATCTTTCTGTTCCTACTTACAAGCATTTCTTTCGGGCAATATAACTGGTCAACTCAAACTATCAAAACACTGGAAGCAGTAAATTTCTGGACATTCACGTGCACCGCAGCCGCACCTTCGGGCAATGTTTATGCTGCCTATTTTGTTAATGCTTCCAACAACAACCAGAATAGAACCATAGAAGTACAAAAATGGAATGGAACCGCCTGGAGCCTCTACACTTCATTTACAGCCAGTACAGCAGGTCTCGCTAATTTTTCGGATGACCTTTCAATTGCGGTTGATAATAACGAGCACCTGCACATGACATTTCAGGGATATACAGGAAGCGGAGTGACATCTAACAGGGGCGTAAGCTATGGGTTCTTTAATGGTACGTCCTGGAGTTTTACTCAGATTGAATATCATTCTGATCCTAATGGATGGAAAAATTGTGACGATCCTATTATAAAAGTAACCAATTCCAACAATCCCGTCATATTATTCAAGTACTCAGATGCGAATACCCATTATAATTACTTAAAGGCGGCAATAAAAAATGGCAGCTGGAATACTACTATCGTTCAGCAGGGTTCTGATAATCTCTATTCGACTAATCTTTTACTGAAATCAGACGGCACCCCCATTGTAATTTATGGGAAAAAAGTTGGAAGCAACCAGGATTTAGTTGTAGAGACCTATAACGCTTCCTCGTGGAATGAGACTGTTGTAGCAACAGTTCCTGATATAATGGGCGGATTATGCGCCGCAATAAACTCTTCCGACCACATATATTTTACTTATGAACACTGGATTGAGGCCTCCGCAACTGATAAGCTTGTCTTATACAATAATGCTGGCGGAACATGGGTAAGTGAAGATCTCTTCTCCAGCACCACAGTTTACTGCTATGTCTACAGTTTACTATTTTCTGGCGGTAATAATTTGGTAATGGAGTATACAACGCAAAATCCTACAACATACGACTATGATAACCTTAAGTTCATGCTTAAGGAAAACTCTCATTGGGTTACCTATACAATGCCTGTCAACCCTGAGATGGACAATGTTGGACTCACAGTGGATGACCACAAAAACTTGCTTTTTGTCTATGGAAACAATCTTGATAGCAGGCCCAGGACCCTATCCTATACCCTGGCAACTTACACTGATCCTATGCCCGTGGAAATGAACTCTTTCAGTGCAAGAATGAGTGAGGATGCTGTTGTCTTGTCCTGGAATACGGCTACAGAGGTTAATAATTACGGATTTGAAATTGAAAGAAAACAGCAGTCCCAGGATTGGCAGAAGGTTGGATTTATTGAAGGACACGGGAATTCCAACAGTCAGAAAAGCTATACGTTTATTGACAAAAGCTTGGCAGGCGGTAAATTGTATTACAGGCTTAAACAGGTAGACAATGATGGAAGTTATAAATACTATGACGAAATTTCCGTTACGGTTGATCTCCCAAAGGAATTCAAGCTCATGCAGAACAGGCCAAATCCCTTTAACCCTGAAACTGCCATTAAATTCCAGATTCCTGTAAAATCATTCGTTTCAATCAGGATTTATGATCTTTTGGGAAAAGAGGTGATGACGCTGCTTAATGAGGAAAAGCCATCCGGATCCCATATTGTATACTGGAATGGAAAGAACAATAATGGGGTAACGGTGCCAAGCGGTATGTACCTCTACAGACTCTCAGCCGGTAATTTTGTAGAAACAAAGAAGATGAACTTCGTTAAATAATATTTAACAGCATTTATGCTTAACCTGATATTATCAGGAATGAGATACCTGCTGGGGGTTTTAAGCTTCAGACTTGACCCTCAGCAGGTACTCCTGTTCGAAAACAATTCTATGCAACACCCCCTGGTTAACCAAAAATATCCATCAGTAAACATTTTGTTATTCCAGCCTCAGATTTTCACACATTCGGTAAATTTATTTCACTGAAGATTGGATTAAGGCAATTCATTTTTCATGTTTTTTTCTTAATTTAATTCCGTCTGATTTTTTATTGAGACAATTAATATTGGAGAAATCCCGGTTTATACTTTAAACTTTTGTGAGGTGTTGATGGAACTTTTGGAAAAGTTAGCTGAATGCATTGAAACTGGTAAAGCAGATGAGCAGACCTCTTACCTGCCGGAACATAAAGGACAAAAAGGAGCCTCCGAGCTGACAAAGGAAGCGCTGGAGATGGGTATTAGTCCGGGTGAAATCTTATCCGGTGCCCTGATCGTGGGTATGAACAGAATTGGAGAGAAGTTTGCCTCGGGTAAGGCCTTTATTCCCAACCTGCTCATCTCGGCTAAGGCCATGAAGGCTGCAATGGTTCACATGGAACCATACTTCGAAACGGGAGCTGCACAATATAAAGGAACTTTCGTTTTAGGTACTGTGCACGGCGACATGCATGATATTGGAAAGAATATAGTTAAAATGGTACTTCAGGGCAGCGGCTGGAAAGTTATAGACCTGGGAACTAATGCAACTGTGGAAAAATTTGTTGACGCAGTTCAGTCAAATAATGCAAAATTTGTCGGCCTGAGCGCTCTCCTGACCACAACGATGCTGAACATGGATAAAATTACCGCTGAATTGAAAAGCAGATTTAATGACGTAAAGGTATTTGTCGGAGGAGCTCCCCTGTCACAGGATTATTGTGGTAAAATTGGTGCTGATGGTTATTTCGCCGATCCTCACAGCCTTTGCAGACACCTTGATTCACTTGCTCTTGCATAGGGACTAATGTCTTGGAAGATGCCGTAGAATTTCTTTGCTCAGCTGAGGATCTGCCGGTAAATACCGGGAAGATTCTAAGACAGATTGGTTTCGTAACCGAGGCCCTTTTGTCAGCATATGAGGCTATCGCATGTGAAGAGCTACTGAAACTAATTGAAGCCTCTCATATCAGGTGCGGATACAGGCTGTTTGATAATGTAAACTTCACTAAGAACAGTATAGTCCTTCACGATGCAAAGGATAATCCTGTAACGTTTTTTACCGGTGAAAAGATATTCAGACTCCTCGGCAAGTCGGAAAAGATGGTCCTTTTTGCACTTAGTCTTGGACCTGAAACTGATACTTTGATAAAAAATGAATTTGATGAGGATGCACTAAGGGGCCTGCTGATTGATGCCCTGGCCTCTGAATTAACTGAGGCGGCAGCTGAATTCCTGGAAAATAAAATCGCTGGGGCTATAGCAGAACCGGACTTGAAAATGACTAACAGGCTGAGTCCCGGATACTGCGAATGGGATATCAGCGAGCAGCAGAAACTGTTTTCACTCTTGCCGGATGACTTTTGCGGTATTCATCTTACTGAAGCATCCTTAATGATGCCCATAAAATCTGTCAGCGGCCTGATCGGACTGGGAAGAAATGTGAAGAAATTCAGTAATTCATGTGCTCTATGCGGACTTACATCCTGCTATAAACGCAATTTATAGTGATTTTTTTAGAACTTATTTGCCTGCGGGATACCGGAGCACTTTATTAGTCAGCCCGCCCCGTAATAACAAGAACAATGGAGAATAGTTAAATGAGTCCTGATATTAACAATTTTGTAAAGACACTATGGGGTGGGAAAGGCGACTTTATTCCGATGTGCGAATTAGGAGTTCATCCCCAGATAAAAAAAAGAATTATAGGCAGACCTGTTGTCACCCTGGAAGACGATATCGAATTCTGGCATAAGACAGGATATGATTATGTAAAGATCCAGCCCATTGCTGATTTTAATCCGCTTAAAATAGGCGCAAGCGACAACGTAACATATAAGGAAGACGGCAGCCTGCAGATAAAATGGGCTTCCGAATCACAGGGCGTCATTTCAACATTTGAGGATTTTGAAAAATATAAGTTCCCGGATAAAAATGACTTTGACTACTCAAAGTTCGAAAGGGTCAGGAAATTACTGCCCGAGGGCATGGGAGTCATCGGACAGTACGGAGATATTTTTACAATGACTTGGGAAATGATGGGCTTTGAAGGATTTTCAATGGCCCTGTTTGAAAATCCCGGACTCATTGATGCCTTGAACACAAAATTGGGCAATCTGGTCTTAAGCATGTTTGAATATTTTGCACAGTCCGATGCCGTAGATGTCATCTGGTTTACTGACGATATCGCCTATACTAATGGGTTACTGATGGGACCGGACGTTCTTGACAGGTATTTTTTCCCATGGCTTAAGAAAATCGGTGACCTGGCAAAGAAGTACAATAAACCTCTTATGTATCATACCGACGGCGTCTTGTGGGATGTGTTTGACAGGATAGTCGGCTGCGGGGTTAACGCACTACATCCAATTGAACCCAAAGCCATGGATATCAAAGATGTAAAGGAAAAATACGGAGATAAATTATGCCTGATTGGTCACGTTGACGTTGACCTATTGTGCCGCGGTACTAAGGAAGAAGTCAGAAATAAAGTCCGCGAAAACATAGAAAAGGCAGCTTATAACGGAGGCTACTGCATTGGCAGCGGAAACAGTATTCCGGAATACGTTAACTTTGATAATTATCTGGCTTTAATTGAAGCTTCAAAAGAATTTGGGAAATATTAAAATGAAAAATCACCTGATCCCGTTTCTGGCATATTCATGCTCCTTTCTGATTGGATGCAGCGCTACAAATAACGTAAGTTCACTGGAAGAAGAAGCAGACGAATTGCACAAGCAGATTGTGTCAATTGACACTCATACGGATACACCGCTGAATCTTGTCCAAAAGGATTTTGACGTCAGAATGCTGCACAATGCAAAAGATGTTCATAGTAAACTGGATTTTCCCCGCATGAAACAGGGGGGCCTGGATGCCGTTTTCTTTGCTGCATTTGTGGGTCAGGGACCAAGAACACCCGAAGGTAATGAAGCAGCAAGACAAAGGGTATTAATGATAATAGATACTGTTCACTCAGCACTCGCTAAAAATTCGGATCTTGCAAGCCTGGCACTTTCTTCTGATGATGCAGCCAAAATTAAGGCAGACGGGAAACTGGCAATATATCTGGGAGTTGAAAATGGATATGCTATTGGCAATGACCTGTCAATGATTAACAGATACTACGACATGGGAGTCAGATATATTACCCTGTGCCACACAAAGAATAATGATATCTGCGGCTCGTCTACCGACACAAGTACCGCGGAATACAGAGGCCTCAGCGAACTTGGGAAGAAAGCCGTTGATGTGATGAATAGTTTAGGCATGCTGATAGATGTTTCACATATTTCCGACAAAGCATTCTATGATGTTATTGAGCGCTCACAGGTCCCGGTTATTGCTTCGCATTCCTGTGCCCGAGCACTGTGTAACCATCCCCGTAACCTGGATGATGATATGCTGAAGAAACTCGCTCAGAATGGGGGCGTCATTCAGCTCTGTATACTGAGCGATTATATTAAAACGGATCCTGCAAACCATATGCGGGATTCTGTTTTTAGCGAATACTACAAAAAATATGATGACTATGACGCACTGACAGATGAGCAGAAAATTGCGGCGAAAAATGAAAGGGCTGAACTCAATAAAAAATATCCAAAAGTGCTCGCAACAGTATCAGATGCTGTTGACCATATTGACCATATAGTTGCTGTTGCCGGAATTGATCACGTCGGAATTGGAACTGATTTCGACGGCGGAGGCGAGCTTGATGGATGTTACGACGTCAGCCAAATGAAGAATATAACCGTTGAACTTTTAAGAAGGGGTTATTCACACACTGACATCGGTAAGATATGGGGAGGAAACTTTCTGAGGGTCTTCCGTCAGGTGGAACAGTTCGCTCACAAAACAGCCGGAAAATAATTTAGGGAAATTATGGGTCCAACCGATAAATTCAGGATTCAGGACAACTGCCAGAATATAAACTGGAACCTGATAAGTGATTATCTTAAAATTGTTGGCATGGGTTATCATGAGCCGGAACTGCACAGAAAAGCCTTTGAAAACAGCCATACTGTAATGTTTGTTTTCCATGAAGAGATGCTGATTGGCTTCGGCCGGGCAATTTCTGATGATGCTTACCAGGCCGCAGTTTATGACATTGTAGTACTCCCGGAATACCAGAAAGAGGGTGTGGGCAGGCTGATTATGAGCGAGATAATAAAGAGAGTTTCCCACTGCAATATTATATTGTATTCTAACCCGGGGAAAGAAGAATTTTATAAGAAACTGGGATTCTCTATGCTGAAGACCGGGATGGGACTCTTCCTTAATCCGGATGCAATGAAAACCAAAGGGATGATCGGATAACTACCCCGGGCAGTATGGCTGCAGTCCATGTCATAGTGTAATCACTCATGGTCAGTCATTATTCAGATTGAACCTTTTGATCTTCTCAATCAGGTTTACCCTGGAAATCCCCAGAATAGCCGCAGCCTTGGTCCTGTTGTTATCGGTAAAACGCAGCACCCTGAGAATATGAGCCTTTTCCACTTCACGCAGAGTGCCGGGAGGTTCCTCATCATATACTTCGCTCAGTATGTCTTTGTTTTCAAGGAAATAACTTGGCAAAGATTTTTTCCTTAATTCATCTGAAGATTCAACTATAATAGCACTGTTTATTATATTCATCAATTCTCTTACATTTCCGGGAAATGAATAGGCTCTTAAACAGGTGAGGACGGGATCTGCAATTTTCAGGATTTTTTTGTCATACTTCTGATTGAATTTTTTAAGGAAGTATTCTGCAAGAAGTTCAATATCACCTTTCCGTTCTCTTAACGGAGGAAGATTTATTGAGTTTATATTCAGCCGGAAAAACAGGTCCTTACGGAAACTCCCTTTTTTGATCTCCTCAAAGAGATTCTTATTTGTAGCCGCAATTATCCTTACATTTACCTTAATATTCCTCGTGGAACCAAGCCTGTAAAACTCCTCTTCCTGCAAAACCCTTAGCAGCTTTACCTGAATCGGAAGTGATAGTTCACCGATTTCATCAAGGAACAGCGTGCCTCCGTCGGCTTCCTCCAGAAATCCGGTCTTATCCTTTGAAGCGCCTGTAAAAGCCCCTTTTTCATAACCAAAGAATTCAGATGAAAACAGTTCCTGTGCAAAAGCTCCGGCATTGACCGCTAAAAATTTTTTATCTCTCCTGCTGCTTATCTTGTGAATGGCCTCTGCAATCAATTCCTTGCCTGAACCGCTTTCACCCCAGATCAGAACACTGTTATCAGTCTGTGCAAATTTCTCGGCAAAGTAAAAGACCTTAAGCATTTTCACATCATTTGTAATAATGTTCCTGAAGGCCTCCTTGTATTTCAATCCGTCAAAGGTAAGATCCTTTGACCTGTCAGATTCCCTCTTGTGAAATTCCTTCTGTTCAATTGCAGAATCAATGGTCTTAAAGAGCTGTTCTTCATCCACCGGCTTTAACATGTAATCATATGTCCCCAGTTTCATGGCCGATATTGCCAGGTCAATATCTTCGACCCCCGTCAGCACTATAGTCTTTATATCAAGGTTGCTCCCCTTGATAAATTTAAGTATATCCAGCCCCGTGGTTTCCGGCATATCCATATCCAGGAGCAAAACATCATAGTTTTTTTCCTTAAGAATACGGCAGGCTTTTGTGCTGTCCTGAAGAATATCAATTTCATATTTGTGTTTCTGAAGCAATAATATCTTCAGAAAATTAAGGACCGCCTGGTTATCGTCAATTGCCAGAATTCTTGCCATATGATTTCCTTATTTTACAGGAAAGCGGACAGTAAATGTTGCACCGGCTCCGGACCTGGAAGTTACCTCTATCCTCCCTCCAAGGTCTTTAATTATGCCATAAGTAATGGATAATCCCAAACCGGTTCCTCCCTTATTTCTTTTTGTGGTAAAGAAAGGATCAAATATATTCCTGAGATTCGCTTCCTCAATTCCGATTCCATTATCGGATACAATCAGTATTACTTCCTTTGATGCCTCGTCATAATCTGTTTTAATCCTTATCAGGCCTTCACCGCTTTCAATGGCTTCTGATGCATTCAATGCCAGGTTAAGGAAAACCTGTTCAATTTTATAAATGTTACCCGTAAAAAAAGGAATTTTTTCGTTCAGTTCTATTTCAAGCTGAGCATGTTTCTTCAGATGCTTACTGGTAAGAGTAAGATTATTCCTTATAATTTCATTCAGATTAACCGGTTCGGTCAGTCCACCTTCATCTTTTTTTGCAAAGTTCCTCAAATCACCCACAATCTTCTTTGTCCTGTTTGCTCCGTTTATCATGTCATTGATCAGAACAATTATATTATCCTTAAACACCTCATAATTAAGCCTTGCTATCCTAAGGTCCCTGTTCTCGGAATAATGACGATCCAGTATCGGGAAAATATCCTTAAAAGCTTCCTGCACAATTTTAAGATTACCCAGGATAAAGGTATTTGGGTTGTTGATCTCGTGTGCCACTCCGGCAACAAGCTTCCCCAGGGAGGCGAGCTTGTATGATTGTATAAGCTTGGCTTCCATGTTTCTCTGATCTGTAATATCGTTACATACTTCCAATACCCTTTCAACCCGGCCGTCAATTCCCAGAATGGGATAGGTTCTCAGCATATAATGGCGGTCCTTATATAAATGTTCATTGAAAGAATCCCTTGCTGAACTAAACGTCATTTCCGCCGGACAATTCTTGCATTTATGCCTCAGTTCAAAAAACTTACTGTAGCATTTACCTGAATCTCCTATCTCATCCTTATTTGACATTACTATGTTGAAGTTCCTGTCAATTACCACGATCTTGTCCGTTATGGCTCTGAAGAACGTCCGCAGCTTCTCTCTTTTCTGGTAGCACTCTTCTGTAAGCTTAACCAGAGCTTCATTTTTAGCAGTAAGTATTTTCTGCTGCTTTTCAAGGTACCTTGTCTTCTCGGCCTTCTCAAGGATCCTTGATATTTTATCCGAGATCTCATCAATTAGTTTCTGTTCATCTTCAAGTGAGTCCTGACCTTTCTTGATATATACCTTTATATCACCTTTTTTTTCACCCTGCAGGTAAATACCTGAACCGAGCATATTCCTTATGTCCTTCGGATCCCAATTTGTATCACCATATGTTTTGTTGCCTAATTCAATGTTTACTATGGTACTGGATGGATCCTGAAATCCGGCCTGAATGATCCTTGTGCTATTCTCCAGAAAATCAGCAAGCGTCTTTCTGGATTCATATTCTTTACTGATGTTGTAAAGGCATTCAAGCTCCTTAACACTGTCCTGCAGTTCATTTTCGATCTTTGTTATGCGCACTATCTTTTCTTTCAGCCCTAACAGTACGCCTTCTGTGGAACGGAGAAAAAGAAATTCAACACCTGAGGCATCGGGCTTAAGCAAAGCAGGCTCACCCGTCAGAATTACTGAATTTACAGTATCTCTGAAAAGGCAGTTTTGTTTACTTGCGGAGGGATTGTTTAATTGCAGAAAATCAATGTCAATATTATGAGATTCGAGGATCTGTCTTAATGATTTTCCCATGAAGACCAGATTTAAGTCTTCATCAATTAAAGCACTGTTCTCAAAAAGCTCAGTAACTAACCGGAAATCACTTAAATCAACCATAATATTATGTTAATTTATTTTTGATATTACAAAGATAATAATAATCCTGATAATGAATAGCAGGCCGGTAAGAATTGTATGAGGTTAGTTCGGCCTGGTATTCCAGAAATGGCAGACTTTTATTTGAAACTATTTCACTCAAATATTGCTCAATCCTTGAATCCTTATCCTCCGTTTTTCTTAAGAATCTGTCAACCGTTTCAATTTCTTTTATGATTTCTGCTGATGAGGCATATTCAAAACCAGGAGAAAATAATTTAGCCAGCCTGGATATTACCTGCCAGTTACTGATTTCACTTACTCCATCTGTAATCCTGATGGCCTTCTGAATCCGGTTATCACAACGGGTATATGATCCGCTCTGCTCAATGTGTGATGCAGCGGGTATCACAACATCAGCCACTGAAGCCGTATTTGAACTAAAGGCCTCAGATACCAGCAGGAACTCTAGTTTATTTAAATATTTCCAGTTCTCTTTTACCGCCAGAGGATCTTCACCGAAGATGAGCATCCCTTTTATAGCGCCATGCCGCATCCTGTTTTCAAGATCCACAGACTTGAAAATACTCCTCAGATCAGTGTTCCAGGCCTGTCCGATCCTGTTAATTTCTTCAGCTTCATTATATCTTACACAGCCCGGCAAATAATCCGGATACGCCCCCATTTCCATCTGCCCCGCTGAGTTGCTGTAATCCCTGAGAATAATGATTCCGTTACCCGGCTTTCCCATTCTGCCCGTTAAAAGCATAAAATTACCAATTGCCTTCATATCATTGGCCGACTTATCCAATGATGAATCAATATTATAAAGGAATATAATTTTCTTTCCCGGGTCAGAAACCATACTGATTAAAGAACTGATCCTGCTTTTCTCAACGCCGCAGATACTAGATGCTTCTTCTTTCGTGAAAGCTGCATACCGGCTCCTCGCTTCACTAAAATTCCTCGTCCTGCCTTGAATGAAATTATCATCTGTCAACCCGGCTTCAATAAGGGAATTCATGATCCCGTTCAGCAGGTAAGTATTAGTCCCCTTCCTGCTGTCAATCCACAGATCGGAATACCTGGTTAATTTACTTTCAGTTGAGTTAATCATCACCAGCTTTGTTTTTCCCTTACATGCCTGTTTTATTTTAAGTTCCAGTACGGGATTATCATCTGCCAGATTCGAGTTTATGGCTATTATTACGTCAGCCTCACTCAGCCTGTCCATTGAAACGGTGGATAATGTAAAGCCCAGCATTTCATCGAGGCTCCGTAGGTCTTCCCTGCCTGAAAGTACAGTGAAACTGGAAATGTTATTATTCTTTAATCCGGCACGCACAAATTTTTGAAGCAGGTATAATTCTTCATTTGAAAGCCTTGGAGAGGCCATTACTGCAATTGAATCCTTCCCATACCGCCGTATAATTGATATCAGTCTATCTCTGGTATATTGTAACACTTCATCCATTCCGGCTTCTTGAATCTGCCCTTTACGGTTGATTACCGGACTCATTATTCTATTTTTACTTAATAAATAGCGGTATCCAAATCTGCCCTTGGCACACAGGTATCCCTTATTATGAGAGTCCTTAATCTGTTCAGTCGTATCCGACACATAAAAGATGTCATTACTTACTTTTTTATAGTTGACTTTGCAGCCCGCAGAACAGAAACTGCAGATTGTTTCATAATCCTCTTTCGGCAGGGTTCCCGGCACCTTAAATGGCAGCCTCTCACTTATTGCTCCCGTGGGGCAGGCATCAATGCAGTTCCCGCAGCTAATGCAGTTGGTATCCATGAGTGACTTTTCCATGGCCGGTTTTACTACTGAATTAAAGCCGCGGTAAACAAAACCCAGGGCTGAAACCTTCAGAATTTCATTACAAGTTCTCACACACCGTCCGCAGTCAATGCACTTATTGGGATTTAACGAGATGAATGGATGCCTCTCATCAATCCTGTATTTCTTAATTTCGCCGGAGAACCTGGAAACATTAATGCCATACTCATCACAGTACTTTCTTAGCTGACAATTATAATATTCCTGACATCCGCATTCCAGACAGCGCTTAACTTCGGATTTTGCCTGCTGCTCCTTTATTCCAAGCTCTACTTCACTAAAACAATTGATCCTTTCTTCCAGCGGCAGCTCAGGCATTTTCTCCCTTGGCTTCTTCTTGTAATCCTCATATTCACTGCTTTTTATATCTGATAATTTATGCTTCAGACTATAGTACTTCCCCGGAGATCCTTTGACAATTCCTTTTTCGAGATATTCCATAATTGACATTGCGGCTTTCTTTCCCTGTGCAATGGATGATATTGCCGTAAGGGGTCCCGTAACGGCATCGCCACCCGCAAATACCCCGGGGATTGTTGTCTCAAGCGTATTATTATTTACGCTTATGGTCCCCGACTTACCCGGACAGCATTCAGCATCATAGTTAGCAAAAGATTTATCCACCCCCTGGCCTATTGCCCCAATCAGGTAATCGCATTCGATTGTGAATCCGGATCCAGGGACCGGCACCGGCTTGGGGCGCTCCCCGGGTCTTGTTTCCTCCAGCTGCATCTTGATGCATTCAATTGCCCTCAGCTTATTGTCCACTGATAATATGGAAACCGGGTTGGTAAGGAATAAAATTTCAACTCCTTCTTTTATTGCAGCTTCAACTTCTTCAGAACGGGCAGGCATTTCCTTTATGCTTCTTCTGTATACAATTTTAACACTTGAGGCGCCGCACCTCAAAGCACTCCTGGCCGCATCTATTGCCGTATTCCCTCCGCCGCAAACTATTACTTTCCCCTCTGTCCTGGGTATCCGCTCCATTCCTATTTCTCTCAGGAATTCTATTCCCCTGTAAACACCCTTTACACTATCTTCTCCTTCCAGACCTATCCTGCTTGCTTTATGCGCACCAACCGCAATAAAAACCGCTTCAAAATTATCATTGTGTAAGTCCTTCAGGCTAAAATCTTTTCCCAGCTCCACACCCGTTCTGGCTTTAATTCCCAGATTCATTATCCATTCTATTTCCGAATCCAGCACTTCCCTTGGAAGCCTGTACTCGGGAATTCCATACCTCAGCATTCCTCCCAGTCTGGGCAGTTTTTCAAATATTGTTACGTCATACCCTTCTATCACCAGATAATATGCACAGGATAGGCCGGCAGGGCCTCCGCCTATAACAGCAATTTTCTTATTCCTTCTTTCTTTTATTTCGGGTGTCCATTTATTTACGTTATCATAATCAGCTATGAACCTCTTCAGTGTATTTATGGCAACAGGTTCATCAACCAGTTTCCTGCGGCACGCTGCTTCACAATCCCTTACGCATACTCTGCCGATGGACATTGGCAGCGGATTGTTTTCCTTAACAAGCCTTAGCGCCTCTTTATACCGGCCCATTGATATTAGTGCTATGTATGCCTGAGCATCAACGCCGGCCGGGCAATTGGCAGTGCAGGGACCTACGCAGTCCGCATAATGGTTTGACATAAGCAGTTCAAGGGCGGTTTTTCTTGTCGCCAGGATATTTTCATTCCTTGTCCAGACCTTCATTCCGCTGCTTACCCGGGTCGAGCAGGAGGGAATGAGTTTGTTTATTCCCTCTACCTGAACCACACACATGTAGCATGAGGTAAAGTGCTCAATTCTTTTGTCATAACAGAGCGTGGGAATTGTATCCAGCCCGCTTTCATTTACTGCATCAAGTATGGTTTTACCCGGGGCTACTGAAACTTCGACACCATTAATTGCAATTCTTATGTTATCCATAATGCACCATTTTACAGTTTATACCTTTTCAACTGCATCCAGCCTGCACGCATCAAAGCATTTGCCGCATTTTATGCAGAGTTCTTTATTAATCTTTACCACTTCCTTTTTCTTTCCCGTAATTGCACCTGTGGGGCATACTTTCAGACATACCCCGCATCCTTTGCACCTGTTCTCAGTAATATTGTATGTAACCAGAGAGGGGCAGACGTGAGAAGGGCATGTTTTATTAAAAATGTGGGCTTCGTATTCACCCCTGAAATATCTAAGCGTGGTGAGTACCGGATTTGGTGCCGTCTGGCCAAGCCCGCAGAGACTGCTTTTACTTATCATCAGTGCCAGGTTTTCAAGCGCTTCAATATCATCCTCTTTACCTCTTCCCTCAGTAATCCTCTCAAGTATTTCAAGCATTCTTTTTGTTCCTATGCGGCAGAATGTACATTTGCCGCAGGATTCTTTCTGAGTAAAATTGAGGAAGAATTTTGCAAAATCGACCATGCAGGTCGTTTCATCCAGGACGATTAAGCCGCCCGACCCCATTATTGCACCCGTTCTGGTTATTTCGTCGTAGTCTATCTTCAGATCCCCCATTCCCGCCGGTATACAGCCTCCTGAGGGTCCCCCGATTTGTACGGCCTTAAATTTCTTATCGTTCTTTATTCCACCGCCGATATCATATACTATTTCGTTTATTGTAATTCCCATCGGAACTTCAACCAGCCCTGTCCTTTTAATCCTCCCTGCGAGGGCAAAAACCTTGCTGCCCTTGCTCTTCTCTGTCCCCATGGCTGCAAACTTTTCCCAGCCGTTTAATATTATCCAGGGCACATTTGCATATGTCTCCACATTATTAATATTGGTAGGCTTCCCCCACAACCCCTTCTGGGTAGGAAATGGGGGCCGGAGGTTCGGGACCCCTCTTTTTCCTTCAATGGAGGCCATGAGTGCGGTTTCTTCCCCGCAGACAAATGCACCTGCCCCTTCCTTAATCTTAATATCAAAGTTAAAACCGGTACCGAATATATTCTCTCCCAGAATGCCTTTTGCCCTGCACTGTGACAGGGCATTTCCGAGCCTTTTAATTGCAAGCGGATATTCTGCCCTGGCATAGATAAAACCTTCCTGCGCTCCGATTGCATAAGCTGCAATCATCATTCCCTCCAGAACAGAATGAGGATCACCTTCGAGTACACTCCTGTCCATGAAAGCCCCCGGATCACCTTCATCAGCATTGCAGATTACATACTTTTTGTCGGAAAGCTCACCGGAAGCCAGCTTCCATTTTAATCCCGTCAGGAAGCCACCTCCTCCCCGCCCCCTTAAACCAGATCTGGTAATAATGTCAATAACCTTTTCGCGGGTATATGAAGAAAGAACTTTCCGGATGGCTTTGTACCCATCCCTTTCTATGTATTCATCTATAACTGATGGGTCAATGACGCCGCAGTTTCTTAAGACAATCCTTGTCTGCTTTTTGAGAAAGGATTCTTCGCTTGAACAGGTGGAGTTTTTTATTACCCATTCCTTCACCGGCAAGTTGTTAAGCAGATGCTCTTTTATTATCCTGGAAACCTTGTCGGGTGTCATTTTGGAATAAAGAGTGGTATCAGATCCATCCTCAACTTCCACAAGAACTTCCTGATAACACATACCCATACAACCAGTTTCACAAAGTTCATAATCCAGGGTTTCACTAAAGAGCTCTTCCTTGAACTTATTAAATACAGACAACCCTCCGGCAGAAATGCCGCAGGTTCCAAGTCCTACTTTAATTTTTTTCATATTCCATCTTTAATTTATCAGAAGACCTGTATTTCCTGATTGCCTTACAGATTTTTTCCTTTGTGAGATTGCCAAATGTTTCATCGTTGATCATCATTACAGGAGCAAGTGAGCAGCACCCCAGACATGCAACCGATTGCAGTGAGAAAATGAGGTCCTCAGAAGTTTCGCCAATTGAAATTCCCAGTTCATCCTGCAGTATTGCCAGCACGGTTTTAGCTCCGTTAACATGACACGCTGTGCCTTCGCAGATCCTTATAATATTTTTCCCCAAAGGTTTCAGCCTGAATTGTGCATAAAACGTTATCACTCCGTATATTTCCGCAGCAGGGATCCCAACCAGTTCACTGATGTAATAGATTATTTTCTCCGGGATATAACCATACGAATCCTGTGCTGATTGGAGTAACGGAATTAGGGAATCATTCTTATGATGCTTATTGATGAGGTCAATCTTAAAATTCAGAATCTCCCGGTTTTCTTCGCGGTTGTCATTCCCTTTCATTTAAGTACCTCTGGAAAGTCGGATAAATTGGACACAAATTCAGTCAGTAACAAAAAATGTAACAGAGTTTGTGTTTGCTTCTTTAATTTTCGCCTGCCTGTCACATTTCAAAAATATTCACGACCGGATATCTCTTTGCCTTCAGTATACCATCCAGGTTCATTATTTTGTTTTCAATTATTCTGTCGATTTCACTAAACTGGGTTCCATATACCAGCAGAATCAGATTGTACCTGCCGTCGGTATAATCACAATATAGAACATTATCAGTCAGCTTCAATACAGGGTATATCCTTTCGAGCTTTTCCCTGTCAGCTTCCAGTATTACATATGAATAAACCGCCTTCGTGGAATCCCGGAATTTACTCATTTCGGATACTTCCTCATAAGGCGATATTCCGGCAGACTGGATAATCTCCCTTATATTCTCATTCATAACCGGGATTTCGACAGTCAGAAATATTGACTCACTAATTCCCTCCAGATCCCGGATATTCTTTTCATAAAACTCTTTGCAGCTATCGGCTGAACCAGCCTGAATGAGCAGAACTATGTCAATGTCTCCCCGTGTAGAATCACAATACAGAACATGATCCATAAAATACAGCTTCCTGTAAAGTGCCAGATAATCAGCGGTGTTTTCAGCCCTGATAAGTATGTATGCCGATGTGGTCCCGGACCCCTGCTTTTTTTCAATTTCCTCGGGTGGTTTCACATGTTTTTGAAGAATTTTATCTATCTCCTGCACCAGGTCATCAGCTGTAAATGGTTTTTCGAGCAGACCGGCCGATTTAAGTTCATCAATTTCTGTCAGCTGAAGATCGTCAGCATATCCGGTAATATACATCATCGTAATTTCCGGATACCTGGTTTTAATAATTTTTCCCAGTTTTATGCCGTCTATATCCGGCAGGTTTACGTCCAGGACAATAGTATCGAGATTAACAGCATTTTTTTTGTAAAGATCAATTTTATTCAGGGCGGTAATTCCGCAGTCACACGGTTCCACATCATAACCCAACTGGCTCAGGCTAAGAGAAAGGGATCTTCTTAGTGAGGATTCATCATCAACGAGCATTATTCTTTTTTGCATACTCATCTCCCAGACAAATATTGTTATACTCTATATTGCAAGGAGTGTGCCAGCTAAATCAATGGGAATTCGTGCCCTATTTGACGGTTTAATTATTGTTTAATTCATTCAGTGTTCAGTTTGCTAACACTAAACGCGAAAACATAATATTTTCGAGGTTTTTACTGATAACTTTTTTAACAGTATTGATAATTATTGTTCACTTTAAGCCTTGGAACACAGAGAATCTTAATAGCTTGACATATTGCGTCAATTATTTTATTTTATCAGCAGATATAGATATCCATTTTTTAAGAATGGTTAAATTATCATTCCCCTTACATCCCCGAATGTGATAATTAGTAAACTCCGAAGAACAGAACGAGTAGTTTTTAATTATTGAAATCTGCTGTAACTGCAATACACCCAAGCTTCCAGGAGGCATTTTATGGTTGTATCAGTTTCGGATTTTGACTCGTTTTTGAAGATAATTCTTTCCGGGAAACTGTTATCGATTCAGGAGGTCATTGTACCTTCAAAGTCCCTCTACAGAAACGATGATAATTTATTTTTCACAAGATTAGGCCTGGAAAATGCGCCCGTTCAATTGGGCGACTTCCGCACGGTTGATCCCGTAAAAATACTGTTTTATATGCCCCGGGAAAAAATACTTCCGGCTGAATATAAGGTTAAAAAGAGATTAATTGTGGGGGTCAGGGCCTGCGATTTAAATGCTCTTGCAATATTGGATACGGCTTTAACTAAGTCCGGCTTTGTGGACCCCTCTTATCAGAATTGGCGTAATAATTCGATAATCATCAGTTCTGATTGCTCCTCATTTCTCCCAAATTGTTTTTGTACATTACTGGGCAATAATCCCTTCCCTGAACAGCTGTTTGACTTAAACCTCTCCAGAACAGATGACCAGTATCTGATTACAACGGGGAGCCCCATGGGTGAGGAACTATTAAATTTAATGAAAATGTATGTCCCTGTCTGCCCTGCGTCTCAGGAAACTATAGAAAAGGTCAGACGGCAAAGGGCGGAATTGATTGAAAAACAAGCTCTTCAGATTCAAACCCTTATCCATTCTGCGGAAAGTAACTTTGGCGGCAGTAATGATGACATTTTTGCAGAAAGTTCGAAGCATTGCGTGGGATGTGGCAGCTGCACAAATATTTGTCCTACCTGCTACTGCCTTATACTTAATGACGAGTCAAACCATAATGAGTTTATTAAATTCAGAACGTATGACTCCTGCCAGCTGCATGGATATGCGCGGGTTGCCGGGGGCGGCACTCCGAGGCCTAAAATTGAACAGAGATTCCGCAACAGAATAATGTGCAAGTTTTCTTATATGAAACGCAATTTCAATGTCTTAGGCTGTACCGGGTGCGGACGCTGCATGGAGGTTTGTAATCTGGGAGCCGTCTATCTGAAACTGGCTGATATGTTCAGAAATAGAAATTCAGAGGTGGTCAGCAATGATTTAATAATTTCTCAATGAGCCTGAAATGGATAATCCTTATGATACTATCAGAGGTACGATTTACGAGATAATACAGGAATCTTCCCTCATTAAGACGTTAAGAATTGTGCCTGAAAGACCAATTAAGTTTGCTACCGGTCAATTTGTAGAATTAACGGTCCCCGGTATTGGCGAAGGGCCCTTTACACCTTCTTCATCTCATTACCTCCCTGATAATCTGGATTTGACGGTCATGAAAGCCGGATTTGTTACTGATTATGTTCATCAACTTGAAGTGGGAGATACTATCGGATTGCGCGGACCATATGGAACATCATACCCGCTGCAAAAATTTGAAGGCAAGGATATACTGATTCTTGGAGGCGGTTGCGGCCTTGCTCCCCTCAGATCCTTATTTCTGACACTACTGCATGACATCCACAAATACAATCATATAACATTTCTTGCAGGAGCAAAAACTCCCGGTGATTGTATATATAAATATTTGGTTCCGGAGTGGAGAAAACATGATAAGGTTACATTCATCCGTTCGGTTGATATGGTTCCTCAGGATCAGGAGTGGAGTGAAAATATCTGTCTAGTCACTAAGCTGCTTGATCAGGTTAACATTAAGCCAGACGGTAATCCGGTTATAGTCTGTGGCCCCCCCGTAATGATGAGATTTGGAACGAAAGACCTGTTAAAATATGGCTACAATGAGGATAACATTTATCTGTCTATGGAAAAAAAGATGTATTGCGGATTCGGACAATGCCGGCATTGCGTTATAGGTCCCTACTTTGCATGTAAAGATGGTCCGGTTTTTACCTACGCCAGGATCAAAAACGAGGAAGCCATATGGGAGTGAGAAAGTTATATATTGACATACCTGCTCTGCTTGAATCAGGAACCTCTGCTGACCAGATTGAATGCTCCTACTTTTACCACAGAAAAAACAAGGGCCAATTCTCTTTGCTCGAAATTGCAGAGTTCGCCGTCTACTGCCGCCAGTGCCAGGATGCCTTCTGTGTCGCAGCCTGCCCCAAGGAGGCCCTGGAACATCAGGCTAATGGCGTCATAAGGCGTTTTAATTTGCGGTGTGTGGGATGCAAGAGCTGCGTACTGGCCTGTCCCTTTGGTACAATTTTTCCCGAGGTAATTAATTATGTAACTGCGAAATGTGATTACTGCTTAAATCAGCTTAATGAAGACGTGAACTTCATTCCGGCATGCGTAAGAACTGCCCCGAAAGGTACTTTTAGTATAATAGAAATTGAATCAGAAAACCCCAAAGAACATATTTATTTCGCTGGCGAACACCTTGCCCTGAAAAGTCACAGCTGGCTTAAAAAGGAAGGGAGAATATGAAACCCGAGTTCATTTTTTATTTGCTAGTGTTCCCTGGTCTAATCTTTACAGGATTGCTTGGCCTGTCAGCCGGATGGCTGGACAGGAAAATATCAGCACGGTTCCAGTTCCGCGCAGGTCCCCCCTTCTTTCAGAATTTCAACGATTTTATTAAACTGCTTGGTAAGGATACCCTGATTGTAAAAGACAGCATTTCAATCCTTTTTATCCTTTCCCCGCTTGTTTCATTCAGTATGCTCGTACTGGTCTCGGCAATTTCAGGGATGGCTTTGTTCTTTAATCAAAGCTTTGGCGGTGACCTGATAGTGATAATGTATCTTTTATTGATTAACTCCATTACTATAGTTTTTGGAGGTGCTTCTACGGGAAATGTATATTCCAGCGTGGGAGCGGGCAGAGAGATGAAATTACTTCTGGCCGATGAACTCGCATTCATATTTGTCTGTCTTGTTCCTGTCGTTAAATCCGGCTATAACCTCGAACTGGTAAAATTCCTTGAGGTACAGAATGCAGGCGGCGCGTTCATAAATTCCTTCTCCGGCATAATAGGATTTACAATTGGATTACTTTGCATTCAGGCCAAGATGTCATTGCCTCCTTTTAATATTCCTGAGGCAGAGACGGAAATTGTTGATGGCCCCTTCATGGAATACAGTGGCCCTCTACTGGCCTTCTGGACCCTGAATCATTTTCTGATGTATGTTGTTTTTCCTTTCCTGCTCATTATAATGTTCCTTGGTGGTTTTTCTCTCAATGGAATCGGAATACTATGGGCCGTGATTAAATATCTTTTGATTTTGTTAGTAATGATAATTCTTAAAAATACTAACCCAAGAGTACGTATTGACACAGCATTGAATTTTTTCTGGAAATATGCAGCGGCTGCGGGTTCTTTGGCCGTAATTCTGGCCGCTTTCGGATGGTAATTCTGATTTAGATTCTGTGATCAGTTGACAGAGATTTTTGGAGATTAATATGAGCTGGTATAATAAAAGGCTGGCTAAGTCACTCTGGGTATTTCATGTAAGTGCTTCACCATGCAATAATTGCGATATCGAAATACTCGATCTGCTCACGCCTAAATATGACATAGAACGCTTTGGAATCAAACTCGTAGCTTCAATTCGCCATGCCGACGTATTGTTCTTAAGTGGTGTTATAAACCAGAAGGTTGCTCCCAGAGTTAAAAGGCTCTATGAGCAGGCACCAAAACCGTGCTATGTTGTTGGTGTGGGAACATGCCCTGCTTCAGGATGCTGCTTTAAAGACAGCTATAATATAGTAAAAGACCGTGGAGAAATAATTCCTGTTGATCTCTATATCCCAGGCTGCCCGCCAAAACCTGAAGCAATGATTAAAGGAGTGGTTAAACTTATTGAGGTATTGAATGGATAGGACCGACAGGACAGATGAATTTTTATCCGACATGAATAATACTATTAACGCTGTAATAAGAAAAAAGAAGCGCCTTTATTTTACTGTCAGAAATGAGGACCTTCACAGCGTGGTGAGATACCTGATAGATAAAATGGGCTGCCGGCTTTCTACGGCTACAGCTATGGAAACTTATTCTTCCATTGAAGTCCTGTATCAGTTCTCTCACGATCCCAGCGGCTATTTTTATTGCCCACGTATCGTCATTACCGATAAAGAACAACCTAAAATGAATTCAATTTCTCCTTTGCTGAAGGGCGCCGAATGGATCGAAAGAGAAATGTATGAGTTGTGGGGGATTAAATTCGAAGGCCATCCCGGCCTTGAGCCGTTATTAACAGGTAATCATCCGCAGGGACTAAAAGTGCCGCTTAGATTCAGGAGGACACAGTGAATAGCAATACCATCCCGGTTGGCCCTTTCCATCCATTGCTTGAAGAGGCCGAATATTTCACACTGATTGTAGACGGCGAAAGGGTTGTGGACATTGAACTGGAAATCGGATGGATGCACCGGGGTCATGAACTAATATCTGAGACAAAAACTTTTACACAATCTATCTTCCTTGTTGAAAGAATTTGTGGCATCTGTTCTACGTCTCACCCGCTGGCATTTGTCCATGCAATTGAAGATATAGACAATATTGAAATACCGGTTCGTGCGCTTTATATCAGGACTCTTATAGGGGAACTTGAGAGAATTCACAGTCATTTATTATGGATTGGTCTGGCCGGGCATTTCCTCGGTTATGATACTCTCTGGATGTGGGCATGGAAGTACAGGGAACCGGTTCTGCAGATGTTTGAAATAATTTCCGGTAACAGAAATCATTACGGCATGATGAGAATAGGCGGAGTGGCAAGAGATATTGCCCCTGATTCAATACCAGACCTCAGCAATATATTGGATGAAATTGAAAGAAAACTGGACATGATTGCCAGAGCAGCAAATGATGACCCTGTACTTCATTCAAGAATGAAAGGCGTGGGTATTCTTTCAAGACAAGCTGCAATAGATTATTGCGCCGTGGGACCAGTAGCCAGGGCTTCAGGCCTCAGTATTGACGTCCGAAAGGATGATCCTGCAGATGCTTATCCCCTGGTGGATTTTGATGTGATTGTCCGAACCGGAGGTGATGTTTTTGCTAAGTTTGAGGTAAGGGTGTTTGAAACTCTGGAATCAATCAGAATATGCAGGCAGTGTCTGGAAAAACTCGCCACTATAAAGGGACCAATTATTAATAATGTAAAAGAGGTTTCACCCGGAGAGGGTATTGGCAGATATGAGGCGCCTCGTGGAGAAGTTTTTCACTATGTCAGAACTGATGGAACAAACAGGCCTCTGCGCCATAAGGTACGTGCACCCAGCTATGTTAATATCCCTACATTTCAGGCATCATGTATAGATATCCCTATTGCTGATGCACTCATTACTCTTGCTTCGGTTGATCCTTGCTATTGCTGCACAGAACGCTCAATTAAGCTGCTTGACAGTAAGCGCGATCCCTGTAAAATAGATTTATTGGAACTGTCCCGCAGGAGGACCGAACAAATCAGGAGGGAGTTCAATGGCAACCGATGAATTACTTTTGCTAATAATTATTCCACTTGCAGCAGGAATTATAAACATCATTCTGCCCGGAATTGCACAGAAAGCACTCTCGTTTATTGCACTGTTACTTTCTTCTTATCTGGTCTACAGGCTCTCTTATATTCAGACCGCTACAAACTGGATTTTTAATAGACCGGTATTCTCATTTGATAATTTGAGTCTGTGCACCTTAATATTTATTCAGGCACTGGGCATTATAATACTAATCTTCTCTCTTTATGGCCTCAACAAAAAAATTGAGAGAAGATTTTTCATCCTGTTCCCGCTCACGATCGCCTTCTGTAATGGCACGGTCATCAGCTTTAATTCTATCAGTTTTATGTTCTTCTGGGGCTTAAGCGGCTTAGTATTGTACCTGTTTGCCCTCCTGGGCAGCACACCCGATTCCCCTGTTACCGCAAAGAAAACATTTATCATCGTGGGCGGGAGTGATGTTTTTTTGATAATGGGATTTGTCCTGTTATGGTTCCTTATACCGGGTTCAGACTGGTCATTAAAAGATCTTCACCTTCCATTAAAGGGCCTACTGGCCTGGACAGCATTTATATTTCTTTTAATCGCCTCTTTCGCAAAAGCCGGAGGGTTTCCCCTGCATACCTGGGTACCTGATTTCAGTAAAGATGCACCAATTGAAAGCGTTGCCCTTCTTCCGGCCTCATGCGATAAATTACTAGGCATTTATCTCCTGTCAAGGATAATGACCGAATACTTTACAGTAATGGTATTTGTCAATATGATAGTTATCTCTTTGGGTGCTGTTACCGTCATTTCTGCCGTAATGATGGCTATTAATCAGCATAATGGCAGAAGACTTTTGGGTTACCACGCCGTCAGCCAGGTTGGGTATATGATCATGGGGGTTGGAAGTGGGAACCTGCTTGCCCTTGCCGGAGGACTCTTTCATATGATCAACCATATTATCTATAAGTCCGGTTTATTCTTGTGCCTTGCTTCGGTTGAAAAAAAGACGGGAACCAGTGACCTTGATTATCTTGGCGGACTTGGAAAGAATATGCCCATAACTTTTCTATCGGCACTTACTGCTGCCCTGTCAATATCTGGCATCCCTCCGCTTAATGGTTTTTTTTCAAAATGGATGATATATCAGGGGTTATTGGAACAGACCAGGACTCTATCCTCCGGATACCGGGTTTGGATGCTTTTCTGCATAATCATTGCCGTTTTTGGCAGCGTTCTTACACTGGCAAGCTTTATTAAATTTTTGCATGCTGTTTTCCTGGGCCGTAGACCCGAAATACACTCAGGTATTAAAGAGGCACCAGTAAACCAATTGTTTTCCAATGTGGTGCTTGCTTCGTTATGTATTCTCTTTGGATTGTTTGCCTGGGAGATCCCGCTAAAGTATTTTATCTATCCCGCCGCTTCGGCCGGAAAGGCAATTATACCAGCCTTTATTGGCCTGTATAATCCTCTGTTCATATATATAATGCTGATAATTCCAGTGATAATTGGGATAGTCGTGTATGGAATCTTTGCAAGGGTACGGTATGATGAGCTTTACCTGGGCGGAATGACACCTTCAGAAAATTTCAGGATTTCCGGAACCGGTTTCTATAATGAAGTGGTCACCATGAAACCCCTCAGGTCCTTGTATGATATGGCTGAAAAGAAATACTTCGACCTTTATGATGTTTTCAGGAAAACTGTACTGTGGTTTTCAGAAATACTTCGGTGGGCGCATTCAGGACAGTTACAGCTTTATCTCCTTTATCTATTTGCCGGATTGTTGCTTATGATCTTGCTCATGTAAATAATGCACGCAAACAGGAGGTTCTATGCCGGTTGAAACATGGTTGACCTTTATACTGAGTTTTATGATTGTCGCCTCAATAGTAGCCCTCGAAATTAAGGACATTCTTTCGGCTATCATTGCCGTGGGTGTTGTGGGTTTAGGAATATCTGTTTCTTTCCTGTTTCTGCAGGCACCCGATCTTGCAATTGTGCAATTCCTGTTTGAGATTTTTGCTTTAATAATTTTGATTAAAGCATTTATTAAAAAAGACTACCATAGGGAAGAACCATTAAAAATAAATGCTATACTCATTGGAATTACGGTTCTGATGCTTACTGCTATATTTTTGTTGAGTATAAGGGTATTTCAGCTGCTGCCCCCGTTTGGGAAACCAATAATGAGCACGGCACAATACTACCTGGATAATGGGGCAAATCAAACGGGCGCTGCAAATCTGGTTGCACCAATTGTTCTGGATTACAGGGCCTATGACACATTGGGGGAGGTAACTGTGCTTTTTACTGCAATTCTCGGTTCTCTAACGATTCTTAGGATCAGGTCCCAGTCAAAGAAAAAACTGGAGGAACATATTCATGCAAAATAAGGGAATGACATTGATAGTAAAGACAGTCACCCGCATCACCGTCTGGCTGATAATTCTTTATGGATTTTATATAATCCTGCACGGACACTTAACCCCTGGCGGCGGCTTCGGCGGCGGAGTAATAATTGCCCTGGCCCTGTTAAATGTCCTGCTTGCATTTGGACGTGACTTTACCGGCAAGTGGCTTAATATTAAACTGCTGCAGGACATTGAAGCATCTACTGCAACACTATTTCTGATTGTTGGAATACTTGGCTTTGCTTCAGGCGGAGCTTTTCTGGCTAATTTCCTGAGCCATGGTTCACTCTTCCGGCTTATTAGTTCAGGTACAATCCTGCCGCTGAATATTATTATTGGAATAAAAGTGGGTATGTCGCTATTTCTTGTGGTCTGGGTACTTTCTGCAATTGATGTTGAGAAAGGAGATGAACAATGATAATCTATCTTTTATGCTTTATATTATTTCTCGTGGGCATATATGGGGTTCTCACCAAGAGAGATCTTGTAAAAATAATTCTATCACTCGGGATTATGGGATATGCCATAAATTTATTTCTGGTCCTGGTTGCCTATAGGGATAATTCCGTTTATCCGATACTTGCACAGGGAAAACCTGTACAGCAGATGGTCGACCCATTGCCCCAGGCACTGGTCCTTACTTCAATTGTAATTGAACTTGGAACAACGGCAATGATGGTATCATTGGCAATCCGCCTGTATGGCAAATACAAGACATTTGATATCACAAAGATGAGGAGATTGCGGGGATGATACTTCCATATTATATTATTATACCGCTGCTTGCCGCTTTTCTGATAACCCTGATTGCAGGAGATAAAGACGACTGGGCAATTCTGATCTCATTTATAGCAACATTATTTCTGCTCACTCTCTCTCTGTTTTCATTTTTTACTATGAACGGGAGAACTATTAAATATGAGATGAGCGCCTGGCCCATACCGTATGGAATCATACTCGTGCAGGACGCACTGACCTCATTCATGCTTATTATGGTAAGCATCATCTCTCTGACATCAGTAATATATTCAGTGCAGTATATCCGGCTGATTTCACAGGACTGGAAATATTATGCACTTTTCATGCTTCTTGTAACCGGAATGAATGGAGTAATAGCAACAGGGGACCTGTTTAATCTTTTTGTATTTACTGAAATTTCCCTTTTCTCAGCTTTCGCACTTGTAGCCTTCGGAGGTAAAGCAGAAGAATTTGAAGCCTCCTTTAAATATACTGTAATGGGGTCAGTTTCATCGATGATAATTCTACTAGGCATTGCGGTAACCTATTCCGCTACTTCTAACCTGAATATGGCAAAAATTGCAGAAATACTCCCTACCCTTGATCCGAAACTCACATATTGGATAGGTGGACTGTTTATTACGGGCTTCGGCCTTAAAGCAGCAGTAATGCCCTTTCATGCATGGCTGCCGGATGCGCATTCATCGGCTCCCGCCCCCATTTCCTCCATGCTTTCGGGAGTACTGATAAAGGCTTTAGGCATTTATGTGCTGATCAGGATATTCTTCAATATTCTGGGAGCTCCGGCACACTTCATGCAAGTGTTTCTGATCCTCGGCACTATTTCGATTTTGCTGGGAGTAATCCTGGCAATCGGACAATGGGACATCAAACGTCTTCTGGCATATCATAGCATTAGCCAGATCGGGTATATGCTTATTGGCCTCGGTCTGGCAACGCCGCTAGGAATACTCGGGGCCATTTTTCACCTGTTTAATCATGCTATCTTTAAATCACTATTATTCTATGATGCCGGAGCCATCGAAAT
>JBLMZM010000221.1:0-25616 GCA_050258815.1 Ignavibacteriales bacterium | reverse complement strand
TAATAACCTTGATGCTTATGTACCTGATGTTCAGCGGCTGTAAAATTACCAAGATCACTCAGCCGGTTTCGGCTGCAAAAAATTCTGAAATAACTATAAGTATTTCAGTAACTGCAAATATTGTCCCAGAGACTAATCCGCATAAGGGATTGGTTGGGGTTCTTATACCCAAAGACTGGCAGGTACTGGGCGGAACATATCAGTGCCGGCTTGGCAGCGGACAGCTCTTAGTGGATAATAAGTGGGCCGATTCTATTGAAGTCTGCTATCCTTCCGGCTCCTTTAAGGGTAACATGAAGTGGGTGACGCTGGTATCAGACCAGGGTTTTACATACAGTACTCCGGTTGATATAGATTTCGACCTTAAATTAAAAACCGGAGATACAGAAGGCTGCTTTAATTTAGGTTATCTCGTCAGCAAGGCAACTCCCGGTCTAATTTGCTCCGGCCAGTCTGCCTGGGCACCCTTTTCATATCCGAATAAGATCTCGTTGCCTTTGGGAACAGTCTGTGAGGATGATTTCAAGGCTGAAAAAGCTCCCGATTGGGATTCGCTGCTTGACAGGAATTCCGGGTGGACAGGCTCCGACGGTATTTACTCAATTCCGCTGAATATGTCTGAAAAACCCGAAGGGCAGGATCACCTGATATTATTCAGTGATACTTTCATCGGTACGGTTGATGCTTCAAAGAAGAGAACAAATACTAAAATGGTTAATAATACCCTTGCTTACCTGAAGGGAAATAAACCGGTGAGCGACAGTATTTCGTTTTATTGGAATAATCAGAATGGCCAGCCCGCTTCGGTTTTTGTACCAAATACTCCGAATGCAAAACCTGGTGAATATTACTGGCTCATGGATGGAGTTAAGATTAATGAAACGTTTCATGTCTTTGCCATGAGGCTAAGTACAACGGGCGGCGGAGCATTCGACTTTACAATATCAGGTGCGGCGGTAATAAGTTTTAATCTATCCAAACAGAATACTCCTGAAAATGTGAAACAGACGGATTTCCCGTTTTTTTATAAGAATGACAATACGCAGCTTATTTATGGACAGGCAATTCTTCCGAATACGAGTGTGAGCGGCAATAAAAATTATGACGGTTATATATACGTTTACGGACCGAAGGATAGCAAGTCAACCAAGGAGCTTGTTGCCGGTAGGGTAAAACCTGAAGACATTCTGAACTTTGATAAATGGCAGTTCTGGAACGGAAGTACGTGGGTAAGCGACTTTTTATCCTCTGCAGGAATCACCAGCCAGATTTCACAGGAGTTCAGTGTATCGGAAATAAATGATAAATATATGCTTGTCTTTCAGACCGGTTCTGCAGTGGCCGTACGGATGGGTGATTCTCCTGTGGGTCCCTTTGATTTTTATAACGTGGTATATCAATGTCCGGAAGTTAATATTTCAGGGAATGTATTTGTATATAACGCCAAGGCCCATCCTTCACTTTCTGACAATGGATCGGTGCTCATAAGCTATAATGTCAACACGATGGATTTTGCCGAAAACCTTAATAATGCGGACATATACAGACCGCGTTTTATCAGGCTGAAAGTAATGGATAATCAAACAGGCATAGAAAAAGGCAGGGATATTCCCACAGCCTATTTGCTGTTTCAAAATTATCCAAACCCTTTCAACCCTGTTACAAATATAGAGTTTGAAATTAAAAGGGAGATGCCGGTCAGCCTTAAAATATATAACGTCCTGGGTGAACTTGTATCAACCTTGCTTGACTCAAAAGTACTTCCTTCAGGCAGGTACAAAACCAGCTGGGCAGCTCTTAATGCAAGTACGGGCATCTATTTCTATGTTCTGGAGACTCCCGATTCCAGGGTGAGCAAAAAAATGGTTCTTCTAAAGTGACACTGGCAATTAATAAGATGTATAACAAATGCCGTATTTAAAATGAAATCTTATAGAAAAATATTCCTTTTGCTGCAACTGATTGCTTTTACAGTAATATCGGGGCAGGAATCCGTGCATCTTGATAGCAGTGGTGTTATTCCGGTGTGGCTGACAAACGGTCCTTTTGAGGTTGAAACCGTTGGCTTTGGCGATATGTCTGCTAAGCAGGCCATTGATGAGGTCAATGTAACACCGGTCTTTGGAGCAGAAGAGAAAAACCCCGCGGTAAATGGCGGCGTTACAAAATGGAATTTCCTGAGCACGGGTTCCAATGGGTATACCGACATCAGGGAATATTACGGCTGGAAAACATTTAACAGCACCGAAAAAGTCTGGTATGAAAAGATAGTTTATGCATTTGCCCGTATCAACTCGCCAAAGGAGCAGACAGCAGAAATTAAATTCGGCGGCAATTCGATAATCCAGATTTTCCTGAATGGTGAGGAAATCTACAAGTCCCTGTCACCTGTAAATGGTGAAAAGGATAAATATTCGAGGAAAATCAGCCTTAGAGAAGGTGAGAACAGGCTTCTTGTAAAGATAGCCAATTCACACGTCAATCATTCTCTGTCATTCTTTGATCCTGTACGCTATGAATGGGGCTTCTACCTGCGACTTACGGCCCAAAATAATGAAGCCCTCAAAGACATATCAATGCCGCTGGATTTGCCGGCTCTGAAAGCTGATTATAAAATTACTCCTACATTTTTCTACAGGAAGATTGCGGGTGTGCTTCAGCAGAAATATATTGTCGAAATCATTTCCCCCGTCACCGGCACAGCCAATGCTGAAGTCTCATTTCAGTTGGGAAAAGCACACCATAATATTTTGCTGAAGAATGTAAAGTATGGACTTAATCTAAAAGAATTTTACGTCCCCGGACCGGTTAATCCCGTTGTTATAAACACTTCCCTTAAGCTGGGCGGCAAGTCTTTTGAAAAACCTTTTACACTGGAGCAGCTGCCCAAATATGAGCTCTATTTTATGCCGACGACCCACATGGATATTGGTTATACGAACCCACAGCCGGTTGTTGTGGAAAGACAGCTGAATACGCTCGACCAGGTAATTGAAAAATGCAGGACAGATAAGGGCTTCAGGTGGACAATTGAGACAATGTGGCTTCTGGAGAATTACAGGCAGTCCAGAAGCAAAGAAAGATTTGAGCAGCTTATAAGTCTGATTAAAAGCGGAAGAATAGCCGTTTCTCCCATCTATTCCAATCCTTTTACAGGGTGGATAGGTGAAAATGAGATGCTGGAAAGTTTCAGATGGGCGCAGGAATACAAGGAAAAATACGGCATTGGCTACTATGCTGCTGTTTACAATGACGTGCCGGGACAATCCTGGGCTCTGCCGCAGGCACTGAAAATGGCCGGGGTAAAGGTGCTTGTTGACGGCATCAATGAGATATTCAGTAATTACAAATTCCAGAAGAGCCTGCCCAAGGTCTTTAACTGGGTTGGTTCCAATTCAGATACACTTATGCTCTATCTGACTGAAGCTTACACGGAAGGTTCCCGGTATGGCCTTGAAAGAGATACCAGCGCAATTGAGAACAGGATCTGGCACACAATAAACAACCTTAAGCAAAGGGAATATCCATTCAGCAAAGTACTGATAAGCGGAGCCTTTTCTGATAACAGCGGCATTGCTATTGACCAATATAATAACGCTTTAAAGTGGAACGAAAAATATGAGTACCCGAAGTTTATTATATCAACACTGAATGACTTTTCCAGGGACCTGGCAAAGGAGAAGTTAAGTTCATTAAAGACTATTAAGGGCGACTGGACGAGCGACTGGGATATTTTATTTCAGGGAGAGGCAAAACGGATGGTGAAATACCGCTGGGTGCAGAACAATTTACCTTCAGCAGAGATACTATCGACTTTCAATAGTCTTGAGGACCCGCACGATAATTCATTTGCAGGCGAGATAAGTTCGGTTTATAAAAACCT
The DNA here is from genome assembly GCA_050258815.1 of Ignavibacteriales bacterium. GTDB lineage: Bacteria > Bacteroidota > Ignavibacteria > Ignavibacteriales > SURF-24 > JAAXKN01. Next base: position 21,733 of record JBLMZM010000221.1, on the reverse strand, counting down.
GCTTGAATTTTCCGGTCATGGCAGCGGACTTGAATATGGTTTTGGTTCTGCCTTTGAGAACAAGCTGACAGATGATTACCGTGAAGGATATGTCCAGAATTCATACCTCAAGACACAGGAACTGCTTGAAAGAACAGCGTACAGACTGACCGTTTCAAAGGAGAGCTTTGACTCGCACGGTATTATAGTATTTAACACACTCTCATGGGACCGTTCAATTCCGGTGGAAATTGAATTCCCCAAAACTGACCTGAATGCATATTCTGTCATCGATCTTTCGGATAAAAAAGAAATAAGCTCCTTCAGGAACGGGGATAAACTATATTTCCTTGCAGCGGGCGTCCCTGGTGCAGGATATAAACAGTATGAACTGATTAACGCTTCAAAGCATGAACCTGCAGAAATGAAAGATGCCGGCAGTATTCAGAATGAATTTTATAAAATCAGCATCTCAGATAAAGGTTTATCCATAACCGGAGCTTCAGGGGGACAGGAGATCCTGAGTGCCGGTAAAGATATAAAACCATTTATGCCTGTGATGAGAAGATCGCTGTTAAAAGAGGGTTTCGTTCCTGTTACGGATAAAATGATAATAACCGGTACAGAAAAGAACAGCGTATATGAAGAGCTGTGTGCTTCTTATCAGAATGAGATTTTCAGCGGGATAAAGTTCAGACTGTGGAAAAAGCTCAACCGGATTGATATTACTCTTTCGGTTAACCTTGGCGGATTAAAAGAAACCGCCAGTACAGAAGAATACGGCCTGCCATTTATAGCTGATGTTCCCGAAAGCAAAATTCAATTTGAATCCCTGGGCGGACTAATGAGTCCCGGCGACCGCTTTGCTGCAGCAGGGACCCAGTCTTTTGCCATAAGAAGGGTAATTGATATCCCTGCAGATGAAGGCCATTTGGTAATTGCGTCACCTGACTGCAGGATCTTTATGCTGGACACCGCAGGGAATAAGAATTTATTAGCAGCAAATCTGATTAACAATTTTCCCGTGTCCTGGAACCGTAATGAGGATAATAAAGGCACAGTTGAATTTAACTTCAGCATTGTAAAAACAGACAGTAAAGATTTTGACGTGACAGGTTTCGGGTATGAAGCCGCGGGTGAACAGGTTGCCAGGAGAAGCTGGTACAGGAAAGGCGAACCCGTGAAGCAATATCTTAAATTATCAAATCCATGGGTAAAACTGATATCTCTCAAACCGGCCGGGAATGACGTCTATCAGTTAATTTTACAGAACAGTAAACCTCATGAAAAGCAAAATGTATCCATTACTTCGGGTGAACTGCTCAATAAGGCAGCAGTCAGTGAAGTGAATTTTACGGGTGAAAAAGTCAGAAGTATACCTGTGAAAAATAATAGTATAGAAATTGAAATGTTCCCTAATTCAATAACCAAAATAATAGTACAGAAGTACCATCATTAAAACCATTCAAAAAGGAGAATGCTTATGAAAACTACTACGGGAAAACTTAAAGTAATAGCCGCTTACGTTTTATTTGCTTTGGCGATCCAGGGATGCCTAATCAAAGACGTAAAACAGCCGGCTAGTGTTGCAAAAGGCGGAGTGTTTGAGACTCAGCTTACTGTAACTGACAAGACCGCTGACGCAAATGCTCACGAAGGAATTGTTCTTATCCTGGCTCCTGATGATTGGACTTTTGTTTCCGGTACTTATGATTCACAGTCGGGCACGGGAAAGTTTAATATTGATAAAGCTACTTCTCCAACTTATGGCGAAATTGATACCACTATCCCGCCGCCTGCAGGAATGAAATGGATCAGACTGATCACTGAAAATGCTCATTCAAACGCTGCTAATGCTATCCATGAAGCAAAAATAAAACTGCAGGTTGGAACAAAAACAGGTATTTTCAAGATCGGTTACCTGGTTACAAAAAACACTGCCGACATGCTGAAGGCAATTAACCCTGCCAATGATGATAACGACAATGCATGGGCCGATACTTCAATGAACCATGCTGTAACCGTTACTACAGGAACAGGCGTAGAAAACAATTCAAACGTAGTAAACGAATTTTCTTTGTCGCAGAACTATCCTAATCCTTTTAATCCTTCAACTGTAATCAGCTTTAATGTACCAAAAGAATCACACGTAAGACTTTCGGTTTACAATTCTTTGGGTCAGCAGATTACTACACTCATTGACAGGATTGTTCCGGCAGGCGAGAAGACCGTTAGATTTAATGCCTCAAACATTAACAGCGGTATTTACTATTACAAGCTGGAAGCAGGAAGTTTTTCAGTTACCAAGAAAATGTTATTGGTAAAGTAATTTAATTAAAGCCTCCGGGTCCGTGCCGGAGGCTTAATAAACTTTGGGAATTAAATGCTAAAGATAAAATCTATCAGGGATTTAGGCATCCAGTTTGCAAATAACCCTCATAAGATGGTTGGGCAGGACGGTGCTTATTCAATTCCTTTGAATGACAATAGCTTGCTCTGGTTCTTCGGTGATACTATTATAGGAAGAAGAATTCCGGGTGAAAGCCTATGGTACCCGGGCGGTATTGCAGTAGGTCCTAAGGATATGACCGGTAGGGGCGGCACGGAAAAAATGATTAATAATACGGGACTGATAAGCAGGAACATTACGGGTGCGGCCGGCATAGATGATTATAAATATATACTGAATAACTCCGGCAGCCTGAAACAGTTAATACCTCTTAATGAAAATGAGGATCCTGACAGAATCAGGGTCTGGTGCCTGCATGGGGTTGAGATAGGTGCGTTGGTGTATCTTTATTTTATTAAGGTCGAAACCATTGAAGAGGGAATATTCCCTGTGAATTTTAAGATTATGGGTTCCGGTCTGGCCTATGGCAATACTAAGGACTGGAATTTCAAAAGGGTTTATTTCAACTCAAGCGACCTGCTGTGGAAAGCTGACCAGCCGCACTTTGCATCAGCCGTTCTTAATCCTGAGGGTGAATATGTGTACCTCTACGGTGTGCTGCAGGGCGACGACAAAATCCAGAGATGTTATTTATCCCGCGTAAAGAAAGATCAAATATCAGAACCGGATAAGTATGAATATTTATCAGGGAATTCACCGGATTGGTCAAAATCTGTTGATGATGCAATTCCTGTTTTTGACGGGATGCCCAACGAACAGTCTGTATCTTTCAACAAGTACCTGGGGAAATATCTGGCCGTTCATTCTTTTGACCTGAGCGGAAAAATAGTAGCAAGGACTTCTGACACTCCCTGGGGGCCATGGAGCGGGATGGAAGAGCTTTGGCAGGTCAGGGTAAATTCACATGAGGAATTACCCTATCCGCGGCTTATATATGCAGGGAAGGAACATCCTGCAATATCCGGGGGTAACGGCAAAACAATTTATGTTACTTACATTGAGTTCGAGGAATACTATCCGCATTTAATTGAAGTAAACTTTGAATAGGTTAAAAATGAAAAGGTCACTATATACTTTATTAATACTATGCCTGACTATCAGTACAAGAGGAAATGTCATGACTGACGATATGCACAGATTTTTTGACAGTAATGGATATTTTTTATTCGGCAGATTTAAATCAGCTCTGGATATTTCCGGTGATAAAGAGGCATTTACCAATGGGTTTCTGAAGTTTGTGGAGAAAGGGAAATACCCGCTGTTTGAAAATGATTCTACCTATATCCTTTTATATAAAGGAATGGAGGATTCAGTTGGAATTATTGGGGATATGTCCAACTGGACCGATATTATTCCTATGGAAAAGATAGATGAGAGCGGCCTTTATTTCTTAAGAGGGAAAGCCGAGCCCGATGCAAGGTTTGAATACTGGCTGATGTTCAGTAAAAACGGTTTCCCTGCACTCGATACACTGAATCCTTACAAAGGCTTAAGCGGTTTCGGCCAGGTAAGTGAGCTTGCCATGCCTGGTTATAAAAGACATCACTATTTTGATAAATATGTTTTTGGTGAGAAGGGATCTGCCGAAGGGTTAAAAACCCATGAGATCAATTCAAAATACCTGAATTATAAACATACAGTTCATGTTTATCTGCCGCCTGAGTACAACAGCAGGAATACCTATCCTGCTGTATACTTTCAGGATGGGATAGACTATGTGGAATTTGCACAGGTGCCGGCAATACTCGATGGTTTAATCCGCGAAGGAAAGATCAGACCGTTGATTGCTGTTTTTGTGACGCCACCAAACAGACTGAAGCCGGGAGTCCCCAACAGGATGACAGAATACGGCCTTAACGATGATTATGTCAATTTCTTTTGCTATGAGCTGGTTACGATGATTGATTCAAATTACAGTACGATTATAGATCCTCTGATGCGCCTGGTTGCGGGCGATTCATATGGCGGATTAATATCCGCATATATACCATTTAAAAGACCAGATATATTTGCCAATGGCTATAGCCAGTCAGGGTATCATTCCTTTAGTAAGGATAAACTGATTGAGCTTTTCAGGAATGAAGCAACGAAGGGAATTAACCTGTTTGTAGATTCCGGTTTGTATGAAAGGAATGTAGGCGCATCGTTCCTGCCGAAAGAAGAAACTGACTTCCTGCTGGCAAACAGGCGCTTTAATAAAGTACTGGAAGAAAAATCCTACAGATTTATTTACAGGGAATACCCGGAAGGGCATACCTGGGGGAACTGGAAAAGGCACCTGATAGATGCACTGACTTACTTCTTCCCAGCAACGGAGGTAAGAAGTAAATGAGGCTTGGGATTGATTTCGGCGGCACAAACGTAAAATTCGGGTTATTCAAAGAGGATGGATCTACTCATAGATTTATTGTAAAGAAACTTTCTGAAATGCAAAATGACAATGAGCTTCTTACTAACCTCCTGAATACTGCCGAAGAATTTTCAGCAGGGGAAATACTTACCTGCGGCGGGCTATCAACTAAAGGATTGGTTGACAGGGTAACAGGAAAACTGCTTGAGGATGTTGGTGCCGCCAATGAATTTGCTGTCGTAAGTCTGAGAGATGAGTTTTCCACAAAATTCCGGATACCTTTTACAGTAGATAATGATGCGCGTGCCTATGCCTTTGGTGAATGGAAATTCGGTGCCGGAAGGAATTTTAATTCTGTAATTGTTATGACGCTTGGAACCGGGGTCGGCTGCGCCGTAATTATTGACGGCCGGCTCTTCTCATCAGAAAGTCCTGTAAGCGGTGTTCTGGGCGGGCATATCAGTATTGACAGAAACGGTCCGGAATGCCCCTGCGGAAATAAAGGCTGCCTGGAATTGTATTGTTCGGCCTCGGCCTTAGAAAAAGAGGTTTTAGCAAAATTCCCGGAGCTAAAAAATGAAGACACCCCGATGAAAAAGTTTTTTGAATCAAGTTATGATATTCCGCAGTACAAACTCTTATTAACTGACTTTCAGGAAAACCTGGCTATTGGTTTAGTTAATATTATCCATGCTTATGGAATAAATAAAATAATCCTGGGCGGCGGACTAATGAAAAGCCACCGGGAAATCTTACCGGGGCTCACCAGAATAGTTTCTGAAAGAGCCTGGACAGTCCCCAGGGGCAGTATTGAGATTCTGCCCTCTGAATTAGAAGACAAGGCTGCCTGTCTGGGGGCAGCATTTATGAATATATAATTATACACTTATTACTAAGGAAGATGAATGAAAGATAATGACTTTTCGGCCCATAATCCGTTCCGGGCACCTTTACCACAGGATCAGGATGTCTATCCAAAAGGGCTGTATGACGCATTTCCCGCTTTTGATCTGGGCATGAACAGTATTGATGAAGGATATGATAAATTAGCCGAACATATTGTTCTCAATATAAAAAAAGGTTTGCGCGTGCTGGTTATTGACGGATTTCCAGGGATCAGCTGGGATTCTATGCTGGGTAATCTTCAGACAAATCTGCTGGCAAGAAATATAGATAACGAAATAATCCGCTTTGAGAGCTGCCTGAAAGAAACTTCATCGCTTAATGAAGAGCTTGAAAAATTTCTGGGCGGTGATGACAGGATCTTCGGTACACACTATCCATTTGGTCCCGAAGTGTTCTTTGATACGAAAAAAGTTGCTGATATAAGGATTGAATCAGCGGTAAGAAGAGGAGATAAAAGCAGCGGGAAGATTACAATAATTGCCGGATCGGGAGCTTCACTGATAGAACAATGGGATGAACTCTGGTATCTCGATATTCCGAAAGACTGTGTTCAGGAAAAGTATCGCAACGGTTTGGCCAGCAACGTGGGATATTCAACAGCTGATTTCGAAGAATACTATAAACGTTCCTATTTTATTGAATGGCCGGCATTCAGCAGGCTTAAGAAGAGAATATTAAATGACATTACCATTTTTATAGACGGCCAGAATGATGATAAGCCGGTTTTTATAGAAGGCAATGAATTCAGAAATGCACTGGAGCAGATGTCTTTATCACCATTCAGGGTGCGTCCCTGGTTTTATCCGGGTCCCTGGGGCGGACAGTATATGAAAGGCCATATGGGGCTCGATAAATCAAGACCCAACTATGCCTGGTCATTTGAGCTTATCGTACCGGAAAACGGTTTGATCTTCAGAAGCGATAACAGGCTGCTTGAATGCTCATTCGATTTTCTTATGTTCAAAAACAATAAAAACGTGCTTGGTGAAAACGCCGCGAGACAATTTAAGTATGAATGGCCGATCAGGTTTGATTACCTGGATACTGTTGACGGTGGTAATCTATCAGTTCAGGTACACCCCAGACCAGATTATATAAGAAAACAGTTCGGAGAAACATTCACGCAGGATGAAACATATTACATTGTTAATTCCAAACCCGAATCCAGGGTTTATATTGGGTTAAAAGAGGAGTGCGACCTGGCTGAATTCAAGGACGAATTAAACAGATCCATGCGTGAGGAAACTGAAGTGGATATAGATAAATTCGTTAACAGCGAACCAAGCAAGCCGCACGATCTTTTCTGCATACCTAATGGAACCGTCCACTGCAGCGGCAGCGGCAACCTCGTACTGGAGATAAGCGCAACACCTTATATCTTTACATTCAAGATATACGACTATCTTAGGCGTGATCTGGAAGGAAGATTACGACCGATAAATATTGAACGCGGTTTTGAAAATATCAGACCCGAAAGAAAGGATAAATGGGTCAAACAAAACCTGGTCGCAAAACCTGAACTAATAGAATCAGGTGCAGACTGGCAGCTCTACGAGCTTTATAACAAGCCATTTACTTTCTATAAGATCCAACGGGTTGAATTTGAGACAACATACTCATTTGATACTGACGGCAAAGCTTACACTATTAACCTGGTTGAAGGTGAAAAAGCTGAGATAATTACGGGGACTGACAGAACGGCCCGGATTTCATTCATAGAAACAATGGTTATTCCGGCTGCAGCCGGGAAGGTAACCTTCAGGAATACTGGTACAAAAGCATGCAAAATGATTTTGGTCTATGTAAAACCAGAAGCCGGTATCTCAGAACCTTTAAATGACCCGAATAATTAACAAGGTCAGCGCTTATCCGGAGAGATATATAAACATGGCAGAGATAATACTTAAAAATATTTCCAAATCATACGACAGCAGGAATAAGGTTGTAAAGGATTTTTCACTTGAGATAAATGACAAAGAATTTATAGTATTTGTGGGTCCTTCCGGCTGCGGTAAAAGTACAACACTTCGCATGATCGCGGGACTCGAAGATATCGACAGCGGTGAATTGTATATAGGTGGCAGCCTGGTAAATGACCTCCCGCCGAAAGAGCGTGACATTGCAATGGTTTTCCAGAATTACGCGCTCTATCCCCACATGTCGGTATATGAAAATATGGCCTTTGGTCTTAAGCTCAGAAAAATGGAAAAGGCCGAAATAGATAAAAGAGTAAAAGAGGCATCCGTTATACTTGGGATTGAGGATCTGCTAAAAAGAAAACCCCGGGAGCTCTCCGGGGGACAGAAGCAGAGAGTTGCCCTCGGACGTGCAATCGTCCGTGACCCAAAGGTATTTCTCTTTGATGAACCTTTGAGCAATCTTGATGCAAAACTAAGAGTGCAGATGCGTGCCGAGATATCAAAGCTCCATAAGAAACTGAATACGACGGCTATATATGTTACACATGATCAGGTTGAAGCCATGACAATGGCCGACAGGATTGTTATTCTGAAAGACGGAGTCATTCAGCAGGTCGATACTCCCATGAATATTTACTGTAAACCAGCAAATAAATTTGTCGCCGGGTTTATAGGCAGCCCTTCTATGAACTTCATTGAAGGGAAGATTATCAAAAAGGATAAATACTGCTTCATTTCTTCTGATGGGAAAATTCGTCTTGAACTTAATGAACAGTTTAAAGAGCCGGTGAGTGAAGAAGTAACCATGGGTGTGCGCCCCGAAGATATCAGCCTTAAAAGTCCAGCGGACTCAGAAGATGGCCTCTTGGCCGAAGTTGATCTCTTTGAGACCTTGGGGAATGAAACTCTTATTTATCTGAATATAGGTAATTCCAGACTTGTATGCAGAGCTGCTTCTGACAGCATGGACCATAAGGATAAAGTGCAGAAAGTTACTTTAGGAAGAGATAAAATTCATTTATTCGATACCCGTTCAGGAGAAACTATTTCTTACAACTGACATTTGTAATCGGGAACCTGAACACATAAAACTATAAAAGTTTAACTCAAAAGGTAAATATGAATATAAAAGAAATACTGGTGCTCCATCATAGCCATCTTGACGTAGGTTATACCCACACACAGCCAATCGTCTGGGAACTTCAAAGGGAATTTATTGATCACGCACTTGAAATGCTCAGGGAGACTGAGGGCTGGCCAAATAATTCAGCCCCTAAATGGACAATTGAGGTAACTGCACAGGTATTAAAATGGCTTGAAACGGCTGATAATTATAAAATTGAGGAACTTAAGTATTTTATTTCAAAAGGACGCGTTGGAATTTCCGGCCTGGAATTTAACTCAACCCCCTTATGTACAGTAGAGCAATTTGCACAGCAGCTCGCTCCGCTGAAGAAACTTAAGGAACTGTTGAATGTGGAGATCAGGACTGTTAACCAGCACGATGTTGATGGAATACCATGGACGGCAGTTGATGTATTGAAAGATGCCGGTATTGAACTGCTGATTATGGCTGTAAACATTCACCTTGGCGGACCCATTGATAAGCGCCCTTCGGTTTTCAGGTGGAAGGGCCCCTCAGGCAGGGAGATCTTTGTAATGAACGGGGCCCATTATACTATGTTCGATCAGCTGCTGTATACATGGGAAAATAATATAGAGAGAATGAAGGAGGGACTTAATGAGTATCTTAAACACCTTCAGAGGATGAACTACAAGCACGATTTTATTTATCTTACAACAGCTGCCACACCCGTCTGCTGGGATAATTCTCCGCCCGATACCGATGTTGCCAAGCTCATTCAGAAGTGGAATGAAGCGGGTATGGAACCTCCCATCAGATATATTACACCAAATGAACTGCTGGAAAGAATAAAGGCTGTGCCGGCTGAGGAGTATGAGGTCAGGACAGGGGACTGGACGGACTATTGGAATTTCGGATGTGCCAGCACTGCCGATGTTACTAAAACGAACATACATGCCAAGCAGAAACTCTTTAAGGCTGATATGCTTAATGCTTTTTCCCCTGCGGGCAAAGAATATTTTCACGGGCTGGCTGACAGGACATGGAGACATATTAATCTGTTTGATGAGCATACATGGGGTTCATTTAACTCCATGAATCCTGATAATATATTCTCAAAGGCACAGGCTAATATTAAAGATAGTGATGCATTTATGGCCAATGAAAACTCGGAATACCTGCTTATAGACCAGCTGGAAGAATTTACTCATAATCCCAAATCCTGCATTCATCAGGAGGGAATTGTTGCCATAAATATGACCGGCTCACCGGCAAATGATTATTTGAGGGTCCCTGATTGGTGGAAACTCGACGGTAAAAGGCTTCGTACGGCCAGATTCGGCTGGGAAACCAGGTACAACCAGTTGAAAAATGCTCCTTTATATGGTCCCGTTGAACTGGCACCATACTCATATAAATTTATCCCGTTTGAAGACCTGCAGGATGCAGTAATTGAAGATTCCCTGGTGGAAGGGGAAGTAGCCTCTGATTCTTTTGCGCGCAAATTAAATACGCTAGAAAAGCATCACGAAAAGACAGCTGTAAAACTCATAGAATCTAAATACTACCGCCTGGAGTTTAATCCGGACAACCTGAGGATTACCAGAGTTTATGACAAAATACATGAAAGGGATTTACTGGATAAAGAAAATACATATACTTTCTTCCAGTTTGTAAGAGAAAGGACTGATGCCCTGATACGGGAAGACAGGCAGGCATTTTATTCACGCGAACTTGAAAAAGAGCAGTATGATATCTCCTGCTGGAATACTAATTGGAAAAGCGTACTGGAAACGGCTTCCAAGCCACTCGAATACAGGATTGATAAAACTGCCGAAGGCATTGCGCTCACGTTGTCGTTTGAGGCTCCCGGGGTAAAAGACCTGAAGCAAAGAATACTTCTTCATTCAAATAAGCCTTTAATCAGTTTGGGGGTGTCTTTTCATAAAGAGGAGATCAGGACTCCGGAATCGGTGTACTTTGTTTTTCCGTTAAAGCTCAGCAGGGACTGGAGGTGTAATTTTGATACTTCCGGAATACCCGTTGAACTGGATGAGCAGCAATTAGATGGATGCAGCAAAGATTGGTTTACCGCTGAATCCTATAGTGCAATGTATGATGAGAAATATGGAGTTGCGTTATACTGTCCCGATGCACCCATGGTACAGGCAGGGGATTTTAATTTTGGTAAAAGAAGCCGGAAGATAGCAAGGAATGAAAACCCGCTGCTGCTGGCGTGGCCGATGAATAATTACTGGGATACTAATTTCCGTCCTGCTCAGCCCGGCTATATAGAGCTTGAGTATCACATGACTACATTCACCACGTTTGACCCGGCTAAAACTAAAAAAGAGGCCGATGCGCTGAAAATAAAAACAGAAGTGCATCCGGCAATGACACTGCCTGAAACTTTAACCGGCAGGTTCTTTGAGGTGGACAATGAGAAAGTACATATTCTATATGTAAAAAAGTCAGAGGATGACAACTCTGTTATCTTCAGAATGATAAATTATGACGAGGTACCGGTTGATGCGGTACTTACATTAAATTGTCTGGAAGTAAAGAATGCCTGTATTATTGATCTGATGGGAAACAGAATTGAAGACGTCATTGTGGATGCTGATCAAGTTAAGTTTAATCTGGGCAGCAGAAGAGTCACCACATTAAAAGTTGAACTTAAGGTATGAACCGTGTCGATTTCTAAGAATAAGGGGGTCAGGAGTATAGCAAATATCGTAAGTCTGAATTGTTAAACATCCTTGACATTTGCCCGTATAATAAATATCTTTGTAGTCTTGATACTTTATGTGTTAAAAAAGAATTATTGTTTAATTGTATAGATTTTACCAGGCCCCGGCTAACAGGTCAGTGCCCAATCCCATCAGGTCCGGAAGGAAGCAGTGGTAAGTACGAAGCCTGTGTAGTTGGTAAGCCTGGTTTTTTTATATCCCAGGCTCTGTAACTCAACTTCCAAAGGTTTTAACCGGGATAAGAAATTCGAGTGTTCCGGCTGAAATTCTTGCCTTGCCTGCAAAAGAAATCTTTGCAATGGCACCCTTCTTAAAGTCGATCATAGCTCCGGAATTTGAAATCAGTCTGGATACGTGTGTGGAAAAATCGGGTTCATGTCCGAAAACTGCAACATCATCCATCCCCAATTCATTAATCAGTGCAACAAGATCTTCAGTCCTGCTGCCGGGACCCAGTCTTTCATCCTTTATTATCCCTTCTTTAATACCATAGGCTTTTTTTACAATTTCCGCCGTTTGAAAAGCACGAATGAGGGGAGAGGAAACGAGTCCTCCGAATTCAGGGATAAGGTTTTTCCAGTTTTTAGCCGCAGCAGCCATCTTTTTACGGCCGTCCTCGGTCAGTTCACGGTCATAATCTTTCTGGCTGAATTTCTTGTCTTCGGCAGCTCCGTGCCGTACTAAATAGATATTCACTTCCTTATACTCCGTAGTTTGCAAAAAATATGGATATATTGTTGTGATAAGATGCCAGGTCCTTATTCAGTTCTTTGCCTTCCGGGCTCTGCAGCAGCTGGTTTAATACGTCTGCCGACTCAAATACAAACTCACAATACCTTGTGAATTTTTCTTCATTCAGTGCCGACCCCTCGATTACAGCAGAAACCATATCCTGTCTTGTCAGCTTCTGCAATCTGGGCATCGTGGAATTCAGGAAATGCTGGAGAACGGAATCATCATCAGTTCTCTTGAGAAAAATCATTAGTTTATACATAGTTTATTTCCCGCTTAATTCCTCTGCGATCCTTCTGGCGCTTTTTTCATCCGTAATCTGGGGGAGATTTGTTTCCATATTAAAATCTCTGATCTGCTGTTTTACCAGATTATCAACAATATTACTGCTGCTTAAATACCTTCCCTTTGACGGGGAAAATATAAAAACGTCACCGGTCTGATCAGTCAGTTTACCGGGAGCGGAAATTGAAGTAGTAATTGTATCTTTTGTAATACCGGTAATTTCCTGGGAAATAAAGGCATCCGGCCTGTTCATTGAATAAAATGTCCGCATTGCCAGATTAACGCCGCCAGCTTCGACCTTATAAATTGAAAGTCTTTTTACGCTGATAATGTCCTTTGACAGGAAGCTTTCAACAAGCTTTATAAAATACATGCCGTCTTTATTGAACATATCTACTGAAAGATCACCGTTGAGCGATTTGTCCAGAAGCAGAAGGTTTTTCTGCTTATCGTATACTGCAAAGCGGTTATAGAACGGATTTGGATAATCCAGCAGTATATAAAAATACTTATTGTTATTGACCTTAAAGCTGTCAATAACAAGAGCATTATAGTTTTTATCAACGGGCAGATCCGTATTTATTAATCCGGATAATATAGTGTTTGCCTGTTTATTCCCGGATATTGCCGAAAGTGTAAGTTCCCTAAGGCTTTTATTTGCTTCTTTTGAACTCCAGCTGCTTCCGTTTTTTGAGCAGCCCGCAATTAACAGAACCGATAACAATAGTATAATATAATATTTCATGATTGATCATAATTAAAGTAAAAAAAACGTACCAAGAATACCGAAATCAGGACTTAGAATCCATAATATTCTGAAAATAATTATATGGCAGATTCTTCATTTGAAGATTCCTCCTCACTTTTTTCTCTAAAGTACTTCATAATGATTTCAGCCTTGGCACTGCCTGTTATTTTTGCAATATCTTCACGGGATGCAGATCTGACTGCATCCAGACTGCCCAGCTCCTTCAGGAGTCTCTCTGCCGTTGCAGGTCCTATCCCTTCAATCTCCAGCAGTTCGGAGGTGAATGTGCGTTTGCTTCTTCTTAAGCGGTGAAAGGTTATTGCAAATCTGTGTGCTTCATCCCTTACATGCTGCAGCAGCTTAAGGCTCGAAGAAGTTTTGGGAATTGTCTGTGCTTCAGGATTGCCGGGGAAGAATATTTCTTCAAGCCTCTTTGCCAGTCCTATTATATTGTAATTTGTCAAGCCGAGACTGTTGAGAACCGCAACGGCGCTTGAAAGCTGTCCCTTTCCGCCATCCACCATTATAAGGTCGGGCATTGTTTCGTTTTCTTCTTTTAGACGGCTATATCTCCTTGTAATTACCTCACGCATGCTTTCGAAATCATTAGGTCCCTCTACCTCCTTGATGATGAACTTGCGGTAGAGGCTCTTCTTGGGTTTACCATCCACAAAAACCACCATGCTGGCCACGGTATCTGTTCCCTGGAGGTTGGAAATATCAAAACATTCAATTTTACGCGGTAATATATTCAGGCGCAGGTCCCTTTTAAGAGCTGAGAGCACGTAAGGGACATTGCCTTCTTTCTTCATCTTATTGAGCTGTATATCCTTCAGCTGCAGTATTGCGTTCTGCCTGCACATGTGCAGAAGTGATTTCATTTCGCTGGCAATTTTAGGGACTATGAATTTGACCCTTCTGGAAGCCGCAGATTCAAGCCACTCAATCAGTGTATCTTTGTCTGCCGGTTCAGTTTCCAGCACAATTTCATTAGGTATTTCAACGAGTTCGTTATAGTAAAACCTTATTACCGCAGAGATAAGTTCTTCAGGGGCCTCATCTCCCTCAACGCTCAGCTTGAGCTGTTTTTTACCTACTAGTTTACCGCTCCTTATATTAAAAATCGAACAGGCAGCATCTTTGCCCTCATAGACTGCACTTATGACGTCCCTGTCGGCCAGGTCCTTGGCAACTACCTTCTGTTTTGCCGAATAAATGCTGAGGTGTTCAATTTTATCCCTGATTTCTGCTGCCTTCTCAAACAGAAAGGCCTCGGAAGCCTTCTGCATCTTCAGTTTCAGTTCATTTATCAGGTCGTCTGTCTTGCCGCTGAGTACTTTCACGGCCTCATTTACCATTTCACGGTATGCTATCTCGCTGATCAGTCCTTCACACGGGCCATCACATTTCTTTATGTGGTATTCCAGGCACAGTTTTACTTTTCTTTTCTCAATTATATCCTGGTCAAGGTCAAACCTGCAGTTTCTTATCCTGAATATTTCATTGATCATGCGAAGGGAGTGCTTCATACTTTTAACGTCGGTATAAGGCCCGAAGTATTTGGATCCGTTCCTGATTACCAGCCGGGTAGGGAAGATCCTTGGAAATGGTTCATTTGTAACTACTATATATGGGAAAGTTTTGTCGTCTTTCAGTAAAATGTTATACCTGGGAGTCAGTTCCTTGATAAGGTTGTTTTCAAGTACCAGGGCTTCAACTTCGGTATCGGTCAGTATTAACTCAAGATTTTCAACCTTGCTTACCAGGGCAAGGGTCTTGGCCGATTCAATGTTACTGTGGAAATAGGATCTTACCCTGTTCCTGAGATTTTTTGCCTTGCCTACATAAATGACCTTTCCTTTATCATTAAAGAACTGGTAGACACCGGGTCCGGTTGGCAGATTATTTAATTTTGTTTCTAATTCCTGATTCATAGTATAATGATCTGTTAAAAAAAAGTCTGAACTCTGCTTACACCTTTGTCCATTCGCATCGGGAAGACCAGACTCACAGTAGCAAAGCTCCTTAATTTAATAAAAAAATCCAATTAATGATCGGCATTAATTGGATTTAAAACGTTAAAACAGTAATGATGGTTCATCTGGTGGTGACGCGGAACCTCTATTTTTTCAAAATGGCATTCTTAGGAATTACAACTATGCCCGTTTCAGAAACCGGGAAGCGCTTCCTGTCCTCTTCAGGATCAAAGCCAATCTCAAATCCTTCCGGAACTACAACATTCTTATCTATAATAGCCCTTCTGATGCGGGCGTGCCTGCCAATATTACAGTTGTTAAAGATTATAGAATCTGTAATATAGGAGTAACTGTTGACCCTTACGTTAGGACCTATAATCGAACGTTCTACCAATCCTCCCGAGATGATTGTTCCATCGCAAATCAGGGAATTAAGGCTTCGGCCGACTCTTTCCCCCTCGTGAGAAAGTGTCTTTGCAGGAGGGAACTGAAGCTGCATAGTTCTCAGAGGCCATTCGGTATCATAAAGGTTGAAATCCGGACTCACACTGATTAAATCCATGCTGGCTGCAAAGTAGCTGTCAATTGTACCAATATCCCTCCAGTAGAGGTCGGTCTTTTTGTTCTCATCCTGGAATTTGTATGCAAATATACTGTATCCTGCCTTAATCATGTAGGGGAGAATATGTTTCCCGAAATCGTTATTGGGCAGATTTTTGGCAGCCATTTCATTAAATACTTCCACAAGAGCAGCCGCATTAAAAACATACATTCCCATATTAACAAATGAATAGCCTGGCTTATCAGGAATTTCGGGCGGGTTTTTTACCTTTTCCACGAATCCGGAAACCTTATAATCGGCATTAATATTAATTACTCCGAACCTGCTGGCCTGTTCTTTGGGATAATCGATGCTGGCAATTGTAACATCAGATTTCTTATCGATATGATACTGAAGCATTTTCAGGTAATCCATCTTGTAAATATGATCTCCTGAAAGTACCAGTACCCATCTGCTGTTATTATTCAGTATCAGATTAGCATTTTGCTCAATTGCATTAGCAGTACCCGTATACCAGTCGCCGCTGACCTTTCTCTGCGGAGGTATTGAATAAATAAACTCACCCAATTCGGGGTTAAAAATGCTCCAGGCCTCATAAATATGCTGGTTGAGAGAATCCGATTTGTACT
The DNA here is from genome assembly GCA_050258815.1 of Ignavibacteriales bacterium. Lineage (GTDB taxonomy): Bacteria > Bacteroidota > Ignavibacteria > Ignavibacteriales > SURF-24 > JAAXKN01. The sequence continues at coordinate 5,403 of JBLMZM010000221.1, read as the reverse complement.
GGGTAAGAACATAAATTTTTCTTAAACCAGAGTTGAGGCAATTTGAAAGTGTAAAATCTATGATCCTGTATTTCCCGCCGAAAGGCACTGAAGGCTTCGACCTGTGGTCAGTCAGCGGAGCCAGCCTTTCACCTTGTCCACCCGCCAAAATCATTGTTAAGGTATCTCTTAAGAGTGAGGAACCTGCAAATATCATAATTTTACCTCATGTTAAATAATAATATATTCAAAAAATAAAAATTTATCGATTAAAGCAATTGCTAAATACCATTTTAACAAAAAATTAACATTGAGTCCACTGTTAAGGAATTTTATTTCTTTTTTAATGGTTTTCAAAGGTATATAGCCCATTTCCTTAGCTTCAGGAGCAGTTCTTTTATGAAAAAACGGAAATATTAACTTGTCTAACTAAAATTATAGGCTTAATTTTGTTAATTAATAAATATGTTATTCTTTAAGTGAATATGACTAACAAAAAGATCAGGGCAGCACAGGTAATTTTAATAGTATTTTCCAACCTGCTATTATTTGTTGCCTGGAAAATTCACTATGAACCGGTAAAGAACCTCTTAACCTCATCTCCGGAATTCCAGCTTCTGGTTCAGTATAAAAGCACACAACCGGATAACCTGGAAAAATACATTACCCCAATCCAAAGGCTGATAGACGTACTGCACTATGATATCAATATTGATTTGCATCCTGAGAAGGAAATAATAGACGGTGACGTTACGGTTACAGGTCTGCTGCTTGACAGGTCAGCGACGCAGATTGACCTGAACCTGTATGAAAACATGCATATTTCGGGCCTCTGGCTGAATGGGAAAGTGGCAGAGTATGAACAGGACGATACCAGACTTACAATTCCGCTGAAATCCTTTGACGCAGACACCTTTAAGATCAGGGTAAAGTATGAGGGTAAACCAAAAAAACTGGGATTTGCTTCGTTTTCGTTTGATAAATTCGACAACAAGTCTGTGGTATTTACTCTGAATGAGCCCGTTTTTGCTTCAACATGGTACCCTTGTGACGACCGGCCAGACGATAAAGCCCTGGTGGATATAAGTATTACTAATGACAGTTCAAAAGTATCCGTATCGAACGGAACTCTCGTAGACATAAAAACCAGGGATGACAGAAGGACCTATCACTGGAAAACACTTTATCCGATTTCCACATACCTTACCTGTTTTTATTCTGCTGATTACAGTCATTTTAACGAAAAATACATCACGGCACAAAAAGACAGCATGAATATAGATTATTATGCTTTCCCGGAACACCTGGACATGGCAAAAGAGGATTTTAAGGGGCATCCTGCGATGATCAGTTTCTTTTCCGGTATTTTCGGGGAATATCCGTTTATAAGGGAAAAGTATGGTGTCGCTGAATTTCTCTGGCAGATGGGAGCAATGGAGCACCAGACGATTACAGGGATCGGCTCAAATTTTTTGAACGGTAGAAGATTTTTTAATGAATTTTATATCCATGAGCTGGCCCACCAGTGGTGGGGTGATGCGGTCAGTCCTGCAACCTGGAAGGATATATGGCTGAATGAAGGCTTTGCCAGCTATTGTGAAGCCTTGTATGCAGAGCATGAATACGGTTTTGCCGCATATAAGTCCACTATGCAGGGCAAGTTCAGCAGCCATTTCAGGGGCACGCTATACAACCCTCAGAGCGGGTTGTTCAGTTCCACAGTTTATGACAAGGGAGCCTGGGTAGTGCATATGCTAAGGTGGGAGCTGGGGGACAGCACGTTTTTCAGCACCCTGCGGAGGTATTATGAAAAATTTAAGTATAAGAACGCCTCAACTCAGGATTTTATTAAGGTATGCGAAGATGTGTCGCACAGGGACCTGGGGTACTTTTTCAGGCAATGGGTCTTTGACGGAGATGAAAGTATAAAGCTAAGTTATAACTGGAAACAGGTTGATAGCGGGAACAATAACCAAGTTGTCAGGATCAGTGTAAAGCAGGAACAGACACACTACCCGGTCTTTAAATTCCCGCTTGAGGTGAGTATTAAGCTGGATAATCAGGAAAATGAGCAGAAACAGGTAGTTTACGTGGATTCCAGGGAAAAGGAGATTGAAATAAAGACTGCCGGGAGCGTAAATGACGTAAAACTTGATCCTGATGGCAGGCTTCTGGCAGATATAACCAGAAAATAACTCGCTGGTTGGGGTGATTAAGAATAAACTGGTGGTTTTACAGCGCAGATTTTGATATTTTGTGTTTAAATTTAACTCTTTACGTTTTATTTTTGTTTTTATTTATATCACGAAGGAATAATTGAAGGAAAGTTACCTGTTCATCTCCGATGTTCACCTTGGGCTCCAGTCCAAAGAAGCAGAAAAACAGAAAGAAAGATTATTGGTGGATTTACTGATAATGGCAAAGGATGAAGCAAAGGAGCTTTTTATACTTGGAGATCTTTTTGACTATTGGTTTGAATATAAGAGAGTATACCAGAAGGGATTTTTCAGGACATTAACTGCTTTACAGGATCTGGCCGAAAGCGGGACCAGAATACATTACATAATTGGCAACCACGATTTTTCCCACCGGGATTTTTTTGGAACAGAAATAGGTGCGGAATTGTATGAATTACCGTTGAGCACAAGCATTTCGGACAGAAAATTCTTTTTGGCTCATGGTGACGGTCTGGTTAAAAATGACCTTGGGTACAAAATCCTTAAGAAGGTATTAAGGAACAAGACAATTCAAAGGCTTTATTCGGTTGTACATCCTGACCTGGGCATAGCGCTGGCCAGCAGGACAAGTAAAACCAGCCGCGATTATACTGCAAGCAAGAACTATGGTGAAGTGGATGGCATGTTTGAATCAGCCAAAGAAAAGATTGATGAAGGGTTTGATTACGTGGTATTCGGGCATTCGCACAGAAGGGCTTTTGAAAAATACAAAAATGGCTATTATATAAACCTGGGATCCTGGCTTTCCCGGCCCTGTTATGGCTGTTTCAGGAATGACCGGTTTGAAATAATTGACTGGAAGTAAGATGGAAAACAAATCAAATACAAGTAAGAAAAACAGATCGTTTAGTTTCGACAGAAAGAACCCCTGGTTCATAGCAGGCGTATCGGCTTTTGTGCTCTTTCTGCTTATCGGAGCTTATATACTTAAAGGACTGCCTTCGCTGGAGCAGCTGGAGAATCCCAAGCCGGTTCTGGCGAGCAAGGTTTATGGCATTGATGGCGAACTGATAGGGCAGTTTTATATTGAGAACAGGATCGAAGTGAGCCTGGACAGCATTCCCAAGCATCTTGTCAATGCGCTCATCTCCACGGAAGACCGGAAATTTTATGATCACTGGGGTGTGGATGTCAACCGCTTCTTTAAGGCCATGATCAAGGATGCTTTTACGCTTTCAATGCGTGAGGGTGCAAGTACAATCACGCAGCAGCTGGCGAAGAACCTGTACCAGCTTAAGAGCAAGAATGAAAATCCCTTCGAAACCGTGATCAGGAAGATCAGGGAATGGATAACAGCCATTCAGATTGAAAAGACATACACTAAAAAAGAAATTCTGGAAATGTACCTTAACATTTCATACTTCGGCAGGGGAGCATACGGGGTGCAGACCGCTGCAAATGTCTTTTTCAGCAAGGATGTTACGGAGCTGACGGTACCCGAATCCGCGGTACTGGTGGCATTGCTCAAGTCCTCAGTCAATTATGATCCTGTAAACAGGTATGACCGGTCGCTCGCAAGGAGGAATCTGGTAATGGCCAATATGGTGGATGCCGGGTACCTGGATGAACGTTTTTATGAGAAATTCAAAGCACTGCCAATTGAACTTGGAAGTGAAAGGATTGAGAGTAATCAGACAATAGCCCCGCATTTTATGGAGTACATCCGGAGGCAGATGGAAAAGCTGTCGGATAAATACGGATACGATCTGTATAAGGATGGCCTGAACATATATACAACTATTGATTCAAGGATGCAGAGGGCTGCAAATTTTGCCACTGCAGAGCACCTGAAAGAGTATCAGCCGCTGTTTGATAAAAGCTGGAACTGGGAAAAGCATAAGGGCGTTCTTGACGCACTTGTTGATAAGGCTATTAAAAATAACCCCCGCTACATTACTGCAAAAGGAAGTGATAGTAAATCGAAGGTTTACAGTTATCTGAGGACAAACCAAAAGTTTGTGGATTCAGTTAAGAAGGCTGAAACTACGATTCAGGTTGGGTTTGTTGCACTTGACCCGTCAAACGGTCAGATAAGAGCCATGGTAGGAGGTTCGAATCCCAATTCACAGTATGGGCTCAATCATGCAACGGGAATAAAAAGGCAGCCCGGTTCATCATTTAAACCTATAATCTATGCCACGGCAGTTGAGAACGGGTTATATCCGGCGTATCCGCTGCTGAACCAGCCATTTACATATAACGGCTGGTCGCCACACAACAGTGATTTCAGTACGGGCGGATATACGATGCTGAGGGATGCACTTAAGAATTCTCTGAACATTATTACAGCACGGCTTATAATAGAAGATCATGCGCCACTGGGCCAGATAGGATCCATCGCCAAAAAGATGGGTATCAACAGCAAACTGGACCTGGTGCCTTCAATTGCATTGGGTACATCGGACGTGTCGCCACTGGAGCTTACGTCTGCCTATGGTACACTGGCAAATAACGGAATAAATATTTCGCCGATATCAATACTAAGGATTGAGGATAAGGATGGCATTCTGATCGAGAAGTTCTATCCCGACAAGATCACAGAAGCAATATCGGCTTCAACAGCCGGAATTGTTACGAGCATGATGCAGACGGTTGTTGATTACGGAACGGGTGCAGGCGTAAGAAGATTCTTCCACAGGCCGGCAGCAGGTAAAACCGGAACTACTCAGGATTATGGCGACGCGTGGTTTGTAGGTTTTACACCTCAGCTTGTAGCTGGTGTATGGGTTGGATTTGATGACAGAAGAGTAAGTTTTACGGGTTGGTACGGACAGGGAGCCAAGGCAGCAGCCCCGATATGGGGTAGATTTATGGAGGGAGCATACAAAGCAACGGATCTGCCGCTGAAGTATTTTGATCTGCCTTCGGATGTAGTTACTGCAGAGTTCTGTTCCGAAACGATTGACAGGGGACAGCCGAAGCTGGCAACTGAATTCTGTCCCACGAAGGTGACAGATATTATTAATAAAAACAATCTGCCTGACAAGTGTGACATACATCAGGGGGGATCAATATCTCCATTTTAATTTTTTTTGAAAAAAGTTGCTCATATATAAAAATTTCTTTTTCAAATAACATAAATTTTAATTAAATTTGTATTACAATTTTTGATTGACGCCCGGATGGCGGAATTGGTAGACGCGCTAGGTTCAGGGTCTAGTCCATGTACTTGGGTGGGGGTTCGAGT
>JBLMZM010000220.1:0-14611 GCA_050258815.1 Ignavibacteriales bacterium | reverse complement strand
CCTGAATTTTATTGCTACATGGTAGGATTTCTGAACTCGTCTGCTTTAAGTGCGATTGACAGCTCACTTACGTGCTGGTCAAGTGATTCCAGCTTAGAGATGATTTCCGGGACCTCCCTTTCAGGCTGGTGCGAAAGCATGGTCTTCACTGAATGCAGTGCATCCTGTATGCAGGTTATTGCCTGAAAAAGTTTCAAATTGATTTCATGCTGTGTTGGTTCCATAACATTGCTCCTATATTATACAAACGCTAAAGTGTGTAAGTAGTTTAGAATTTTCATATATACATTAAATTACAATTTTTTTCCAATCATTTGCCATTTTTTTACTAATTAATTCTGCAAATTAATTTCTGAATTCTGACCGATTATAAGTCTCCGGTTTCGCTCCCCCTTTTCCATGCCCTGCTCCTTTCCAACCACATGTTCTCTATTAAACACCTGTCCCGCTGCCTAAATGACTGTATTATCGTGGTTTAACCCTTTTGGCACGGTTTCTAAGCATAAAATACTTTGGTACAGATTTGGAATATTATTTAAGAAACTAGACTGAAGGTAATGCAAAATGAACAAATTAACGCTTGATACTTTTTTATATGTAAGTGATTATGAACTGACAATGTATAGAATTCTGGACAGTCTCAAATCCTACAACAATGAGTTTAACAGGAATAAATTGTACCCCGGACTCTCAGAATTGATTGAGCTCAACCTGAACTTAAAAGACGTGGACGAGAATAATCTGAACGATATCTACGTAGAAAATCTCACCAAGCCTAAAATGCACGAAGACTGCCTGATGATTGAGACAATTGAGGTGACAGACGAGTACGTCCAGCAGGTGATTAGTTTGATCGAATGGGCAAAACCTCTCATTAAAGAAACCATTGATGAAGGCAAAATTCTTTACGAATTCGTCAAAAAGAACATAAATATTGAGGAAATCGGGCTGGCCGACTCCAATAAGGAGGAAGGTTATGTGCTGATTTCAGATAACCGTGAAGCCATGATCCAGGTGCTCAGATACGATATTACATTACTTTCTTCAGGCAGAAAATCGCAGAGAAAACTTAATACAAGATTACTCCAGTCCATAGATAAAGTGTTTGTTGACAAGGCTCCGCAGTCAGCCATAATGGACCTTTTCCAGCAGTTTGCAGATATGCCCAGCGCTTCAACTTTCCTCTGTACAACGGATCTGGACTTCCCCTTTACCGAGACCATACTGCCTGTTGTTAAGAGAAAATTAATGTCGCGCATGGCGGCCTGAAGGAGTGCGTTAAAGAAATAATTGTACAAATGTGAGCAGTAATATTCGCCAGATGCTCAATATTAGCCACATTGTCCTGTTTTATATTTGTAAAATACTTATTCTGGTAAATTTTTAGTTTGGAACGATAGTTGGCTCATTTTAATTAGAATTTATTATAAGGGATGAAAAACATGACACATTTAACGATTGACACATTTTTATATGTAAATGATTTTGAACTGGGCCAGTACAAGGTATTAGGAGCCTTAAAATTATATAAAGAAGAATTTAATAAAAACCAGGTATTCCCGGTTTTATCAGAATTGACCACTTTGGTTAATACACTTATCCGCGTTGAAAAGAAAAGAAGCAAAATAATCGATCTGTTCCCTATCCCGGTTGAGCAGGTTGACGCAGAGAACAAGCGTTTGGTTTTTGAGAACTTTGTTCTGTACAACGAGGACATTGAAAGAATTTTCGATCTGATCAAATGGGCAATTCCTGTGATCCACGACACGATAGATGAAGGTTTATGCATCACCAAATCTTTCAAAAAAGAGCAGGTCGCAGAACTGGTCTAGTTTTAGCAGAATTTCAGAGTTATTTTTTTATCCTCTCATTTCAACCCCCTTTACAGTAATGTTAAGGGGGTTTTCTGATTTTAAACCTTTTATACCCTTCCTGCGTCAAATATTTTGATTAAGGTTTGAATTATTCTGCTGTTTAAAAAAGGGTGTAATTTTCTTATCTTTACAATTGATTAAAAGGAAAACTTAATGAACCGGAATAAAATTTTACTTTCCGTACTGATGGTTTTTGTGATGATTTCGGCCGCTTTCGGCTATATGCTTTATTCTCAGAAAAACAAAAACCTTTATTTTGAAGATATTTACAGGGATTCAACTACTGTCCCTTCGCAACAAAGGCAAACTGCAAATGAAAAGATAAGTAATTCCAGAAATAACCTGATCACTGAAACCGTCAAAGCCGTCAGTCCGGCTGTAGTTGGTATAACCGTGACTGAAATTCGCCAGTACCAGGATCCTATAAGCTCTGCGTGGGGAAATGACCCGTTTTTCAGGCAGTTCTTCGGTGACAGATCGGTTAACCAGGAAGTGAAAATGCTCGGGTCCGGAACCGTCATCTCTTCAGACGGTTATATACTTACAAACGACCACGTTGCCGGAAACGGGATAAAAATTACCGTTACCATGACTAATGGAAAACACTATAATGCAAAGAAAATTGGGACCGATCCGGCATCCGATATATGTCTGTTGAAAATTGACGAAAAAAACCTTCCATATGTTCCCCTGGGCAATTCAGATGATGTAATGATCGGAGAATGGGTAATTGCCCTCGGCAACCCGTTCGGCCTGTTTGAAATTAACGACCAGCCTACGGTCACCGTGGGCGTTATAAGCGCCAAGGGAATGAACCTGGATCCCGTTAATAACAGATACTACCTGGGAATGCTCCAAACCGATGCAGCCATCAACAGCGGCAACAGCGGCGGTCCCCTCGTAAACAGCGTGGGAGAACTGATAGGCATGAATACACTGATCTTTACCGGTAACGGAGGATCCGTGGGCAATATCGGTCTTGGATTCGCAATCCCCATCAACAAGGTAAAAAAAATAATCGGCGACCTGAAAGCACACGGCGCCGTTGACAGAAATTTCAGAATCGGACTCAGTGCCCAGACAATCGATGAGGGTATCGCCAAATATTACAATCTGCCAAGTACGCGCGGGGCTATTATTACCAACGTGGAACGCAATTCACCAGCCGATAAGGCAGGCCTGGAAGCGGGCGATATTATCGTTGAGACTGAAGGCAACAAAATAATAAACCGGGAGTCGCTGGTTGGAGTTTTTCAGGAATTCCGTACCGGACAGACTATTACTTTAACTGTAATAAGGGATAATAAAACCTTAAATAAAAAAATGAGGCTTGAAAAAGCAAATGATTGAAAGATATACTCTCCCTGAAATGGGAAAAATATGGCAGGACGAATTCAAATACAAAACATGGCTGCAAATTGAGATCCTGGCTACCGAAGCCCGCGCACATATGGGCGACGTGCCAATGGAAGATGTGGATGTTATTAAGGCAAAGGCCGACTTTGACATTAAGAGGGTCCTTGAGATTGAAGAAACCACTAAACACGACGTTATAGCCTTTTTGACTAACGTAGCCGAATATGTTGGTCCCGAAGCCCGTCATATCCATTACGGAATGACCAGCTCCGATATTCTGGATACTGCACTCTCCTACCAGATGAAAACAGCAGGTGAGCTGCTTATGAAAAAGCTCCTGGAGTTCAAGGCTGCACTAAAGGAAAGAGCATTGGAACATAAAAATACTATCTGCGTGGGCCGCAGCCACGGAATACATGCCGAGCCTACGACAATGGGACTCAAATTTGCGCTCTGGTACGAAGAAACCAGGAGAAACATATTCCGCCTGGAAAACGCCATTAACACGATCAGCGTGGGCCAGATTTCAGGTGCAGTGGGTACCTTTGAGCATCTTTCACCCAAAGTGGAAGAATACGTCTGCGAAAAGATGGGCCTGGCTCCTGCCCCCGTTTCAACTCAGGTGATACAGAGGGACAGGCATGCAGAGTTTTTAACCACGCTGGCTATTGTTGCCGCCATGCTTGAGAAAATATCTATCGAAATACGCCACCTTCAGAGAACCGAAGTGCTGGAAGCCGAGGAATATTTCTCCAAAGGTCAGAAAGGTTCCTCTGCAATGCCGCATAAACGCAATCCTATAACGTGCGAAAGGATCACCGGACTGGCAAGGCTGCTAAGAAGCAATGCTATGGCTGCCCTCGAAAACGTTGCCCTCTGGCATGAAAGGGATATTTCACATTCATCTGTTGAAAGGGTTATTGTGCCAGACAGCTGCATTTTGCTGGATTATATGCTGCATCTGAGCATAAAACTCATCAAAAACCTGATCATTTATCCGGATAATATGCTTAAAAACCTTAACCTTACAAGAGGGTTGATCTACTCGCAGACTGTTCTGCTGAAACTTGTGAGTAAGGGAGCTTCAAGGGAGGATGCTTACAAACTCGTTCAGACTCCAGCTATGGAGGTTTGGGCAGATACGAATAAAAACTTAAAGGATGAACTGCTGAAATCAAAAGAGGTGTTAAATTATTTATCACCCAAAGATATTTCTGATATCTTCAGCAGCAAGGCCACCCTTAAGAACGTGGATTACATATTCATGAGAACAGTGGAAAAAGATTAGACTCACTTATATATTGTCTGAGAAAGTTTTATATTTAAAGAGGGATGATTATCGTTCAGCTGTTGATTGAAGCCGTTTTACTGAAGGGCAAACGGATACGGCTTCAGCAATTTGAATGCAACTGTGTGATTTGCAGCTAATAGAGGGAAACTATGGTCCTGCATCTATCCTGACAGTAATCTTCGCTATTGGCGAATTTGCATCCACGCATCCAGGCGTTCGCTTACCCCCGTAAATCCCGTATTTTAATCCTTAGCTGTCAGCTGAGCTGGGGATAACATCTGCGGAGAAACAAATGGAAGATAAAAATATTGCCAGGGCTTTAAAAGAAAGCGAAGACCGCTATAAACAACTGGTTGAATTCCTGTCTGATGCTATTATTGTGCATTCCGGAGCACAAATTTCATTTATTAACCCGGCGGGACTCAAATTACTGGGCGCCAGTTCTACTCAGCAGGTCTATGGCAAAGCATTCATTAATTTCGTACACCCCGGTGACCGCGAAAGCGTTCAGGAACGCTCCAGAAAGGTAATAGTAGACGGAAGGGAAAGCGGGTACTTTGAAGAACGCCTGATCCGGCTCGACGGCCAGGAAATATTCATGGAAACAATGCTCTCCCCTTTCAACTTTCAGGGCGATTGGGCTATACTTATTGTGGGACATGATGTAACCGAAAGAAAACACGCCGAACAGGCCTTGAAGGAAAGCGAAGAAAGATTCAAGACAATGGTCCAGAATATAAATGGTTACATCTACAGCGTAACCTACAGGGATAAAAAGACCATTTCCTCATACCACAGCCCCAAATGCTTTACAATTACAGGTTATACTCCCGAAGAATATGGCCAGGATCCCGATCTCTGGATCAAAATGGTATATAAAGATGACCGTAAAAAGGTAATCGATTTATTCAATGCCCTGAAGGAAAATCAGCAGCAGACTCAAATTGAACATCGTATCAACCATAAGAATGGATCGATAAGATGGATTGCGAATACATATACTCTGGAATTGAACTCTTCAGGTGAAATTACGAGGATGGATGGATTTATCCTGGATATTACCGACCGCAAAATGGCTGAAACTGCGCTGCAGGAACAGTACTTCTTTCTTCAGCGCCTTATTGATACTATCCCTAACCCAATTTTTTATAAGGATGCCAGAGGAATATTCACCGGCTGTAATATTGCCTTTGAGAAATTCCTTGGCCAATCCAGAGGCGGAATAATTGGAAAGACTGTATACGAAGTCCTTCCTAAAAACCTGGCAGCCTCATTCCAGAGTCATGACGAGGAGCTGCTAAGTAAACACGGCATCCAGGTTTATGAGACTGACTTCCCTTCCCCTGATAATGAGATTCTTAATATAATAATAAACAAAGCGCTCTATTATAACGCTGACGGCACTACCGCAGGACTGGTGGGCGTAATCATTGACGTCACAAAACTGACCCAGATACAGCAGGAATTAAGAAAAACCCTGCTCGAACTCAAGGAAATGGAGAAGATAATAAACAAGAGTCCGGCAATAGTATTTCTTTGGCGGGCAATTGATGAATGGCCGGTGGAATTTGTTTCCGAGAATATTAATCAGTTCGGGTATAGCGCAGAAGAACTGATCTCGGGCAAGGTCAGGTTTTCGGACATCATACATTCAGATGACCTTGGACGAATTATATCGGAAATTAACAGGTTTTCAAAGGAGGGGTATTCAGAATTCAATCAGGACTACAGGATCATTACAAAAAAAGGTGAAGTCAGGTGGGTTGATGACCGTACCTGGGTGCGCAAGAATGAGCTGGGTGAAGTAACCCATTACCAGGGGATCATCATAGATATTACAAAAAGGAAAAGGGCTGAACAGCTTTTAAAGGATAGCGAGGAACGCTACCGTGCTTTAGCTGAAAACTCCTACGATCTGATCAGTGAAATTAGTCATGATCTCAGGTTCATGTATCTGAGCCCCAATTTTAGCGACGTACTGGGATACAAAAATGAAGAACTTCTAAACAAAAGCATCCTTGAACTCGTGCACATTGATGATCTTCCCTCAGCAATTTCAGCCCTGAAGAGGGATTATGGGAGCGCTGTCCTGCGCTTTCAGCATAAAAATGGCGACTGGTACTGGTTTGAAAGTACCGGCAGAAAATTCCATACAGCGGGCGGTGAAAAAAGAGGAGTTATTATTTCCAGGGATATCTCTGAAAGGAAAATGCTTGAACAGCAGCTCATCCAGACTGAAAAGCTGATGGCAGTAGGTGAAATGTCGGCCATGATAGCCCATGAATTCAGGAACGCGCTAACCTCTATAAAAATGATACTTCAGCTCCAGAGTGAATCGGAAAACCTTACCTATTCAGAGAAAAAATCCTTTGGCGTAGCAATTAATTCCATCTACCACATGGAATCCGTTGTTCAGCAGCTTCTGAATTTTGCCCATCCGGCTCCGATGGAATCACAAATTGAGGACCTGAATAAGGTTTTGAATGAATGCCTGCCCTTTATAGAAATGCAGGCAAACAAAAAATCGATTCAGATTTCCAAAGAGATCGATATGAATCTTCCCCTCATGCCCATAAACGTTGCAGGCATAAAGGATTCTATAATAAATCTAATTCTGAATGCTACACAGGCTTTTGATATTGGGACTCCGATTACCGAACGAAAAATATCCATTTGTTTGAAGAAAGTAACTCTGAAGGAAACATTATGTGAAAAAATATTCGGTCTTGGTAATAACCAGTCTAAGTATAAGCATATTGACAGGGAAAACAATCAAATTGTACTTGAAGCAAATTCCGATTGTGTTCTTATAAAAATCCGCGACAACGGTCCTGGTATCCCAGGCGAAATATTAAGCAAGATCTTTGAACCATTCTTCACTACCAAGGAAAAGGGCTCGGGACTGGGACTCCCTATAGTTAAAAGAACTGTAAATGCACATGGGGGCATTATTCAGGTAGAAAGCAAGGTCAATGAAGGTACTGAATTCAGGATATACCTCCCAATTGAAAACCGGATTTAGTAAGGCATAGAGAATTAAAAAAAGCAGGCAGAGAATTAAGGGGGACAATGAACGGCAAGACCAGAATAATGATAGCCGATGACGACGAGAAAATACTCTTTGCTTTCATGGAACTATTCAGGCGCGATAATTATACCGGAATAATAGCAAGAAACGGTGAAGAAGCTCTCACAAGGTCATTCATAGAAAAACCTGATATTATCTTCCTGGACATTACTATGCCCAAATTTAACGGTCTTGACGTCCTGAAGGACATAAAATCGACAGATCCTCAGATTCCTGTGATAATTATAACAGGTTTCAGTACGATGCAGACGGCAATCAAGGCCATCCAGCTGGGAGCATTTGAATATCTGACAAAACCGCTGGATCTGACAAGAATAAGAGAGATTATAAAAAAGGCCGTTGCCACTAAACGAAGCACTGTGGCACCCTTTAAAGACCAGATTCAATATGATGCACAGATCGTTGAGAAGTATGAGCTTATCGGCAAAAGTCCCCAAATGCTGGAAATCTACAAGATGATCGGGTCAATTTCAGTTACTCCTAACCATACATCAGTTCTCATTACAGGTGAAAGCGGCACGGGAAAAGAACTGATTGCACGTGCAATTCACAACAATTGCGCTAATGCAGATGAACCGTTTGTAGCCATAAATTGTGCAGCATTCCCGGAGACCCTGCTTGAATCCGAATTATTCGGTTATGAAAGGGGCGCTTTTACCGGAGCAGCAGACCGCAAGCTGGGCAAATTCGAAATTGCCCGGGCCGGCACTATTTTTCTTGATGAAATCAGTAACCTTTCCCTGAATCTTCAGCAAAAACTTCTGCGTGTAATACAGAACCGCGAATTTGAAAGGGTTGGAGGCAATGAAATTATCCCTGTGGAAGCGCGCTTTATTGCAGCAACAAATATTGAAATTGCCCCGGAAATAAAGAAAGGCAATTTCCGTGAGGACCTGTTTTACAGGCTAAACGTTGCAAATGTAAATTTGCCTCCATTGAGGGATAGAAGAGAGGATATTTCCCTGCTCGCCAACTATTTCCTGGCAAAGTATAATTACCACCTTAAAAAAGCGATAAAGGGGTTTTCTGACGGAGCCATGCAGCTGCTGAACTCATATGACTATCCCGGAAATGTACGTGAACTGCAAAATCTTATTGAACGCGCGGTTATGCTGGCAAAAACGGATATTATTCTGCCGGATGCGCTTAAAGAGCTCATAAATCCCGTATCCAGGGAGGCATACAGCATCCCCATAATCAGCGAGGATTTCAGCAAATCCAAAGAACACATCCTGAATCTATTTGAAAAGGAATTTATTACCGGTCTGCTTATAAAAAATATGGGGAATGTAACCAAAGCTGCCAGGAATTCTAATATGACCCGGCAGAATTTCCTAAGGATGATGAAAAAACACGATATCCGGGCCGAGGCATACCGCCGGTAATAAAAGTACAATTGTAATTTTACAGTAGTGTAAATTCCGAATTGCCATTCTCAACTTTATTTTCAATAAGTCTTGCATTTTTAACTTATTTTCTTACTTTTTATTTCTGGCACAGTTTTGTCATACTTTATAGTGGTTAGTTATTTTTTAATAGGAGGCAACGATGACGAGGGAGGAAATGAATATCATATCCCAGGAAGAAACTATTGCTAAGAAGAGCTTTACGGGTGGTTCTGAAAATGCATCAAAAACGGGCAGTGTTCCGGCAAAACCGGTTGTACTGGTAGTTGACGACGACAAAAAGATACTAGAAGCATTTAAATATCTGATGGAATCTGAAAATTGCGAAATGATTGCTGCTTCAGACGTAGATGAAGTAATGGAGAAAGTTCAGAATAAACACCTGGATATGATAATTACGGATTTCATGCTTGAAACTAAATCCAGTGTCGAATTATTTACACTTATAAGAAAATCTCAGCCGGAAGTCCCGGTTGTAGTAATGACCGGATATCCTGAGCTGATCAGTGAAAAAGACGTTAAGATGTTTGGAGGTAATTACTTACTTACAAAACCGCTGGAGTTAGGCAAACTGCGGAATGTGATAAGGACCTGCTGCAATCCATTAAAGATTGTTTCGTATTAGAAATCTGTCAAACGGAATAAATACTATAATAAAAGCCGGCCTTCAGCCGGCTTTTTCACATTAATTTATTTATTATCAGAATGAGCTGTTATCATCACCGCCGCCGCCCAGCATACCGCCGAGTATAGAGCCGCCCAGAATAGCACCGCCCAGCCCGATACCTCCGATTCCGCGTTTTTCTTCGCGCTGCTGATAAGATGCAGCAGCAAATATGCGGTCAGCCAGCCTTGAAAACGGCAGGCTCTGCAGGTATACAGTACCAGGACCCGTAAGTCTGACAAGGAAAATACCCTCGCCGCCGAAGAGCGCATTTTTAAAGCCGCCGATGAACTGGATATCATAGTCCACTGAAGGGGCCAGGGCAACCAGGCATCCGGTATCCACGCGCAATGTTTCGCCCGGAGCCAGATCCTTTTTAATTATAGTACCGCCCGCATGAATGAAGGTCATTCCATCACCTTCAAGTTTCTGAAGTATGAAACCTTCACCTCCAAACAGACCTGCACCTATTCTTTTTGTAAATTCCACCCCGATTTCAATGCCCCTGGCAGCACACAAAAATGCATCTTTCTGGCAGATGAACTTTCCGCCAAGTGTGCCGAGATCAAGGGGAATGATTTTACCAGGATAAGGAGCCCCCAGTGTAACGTGTCTTTTATTACCGGCATTATTATGGAAAGTGGTAATGAAAAAACTCTCGCCGGAGATCATCCTCTTAAAACCGCTGAAAAGGCCTCCTCCCGATGAAGTCTGCATCTCAATACCGTCTTCCATGTACATCATAGCCCCAACCTCAGCCCTGACACCTTCACCGGGATCGAGTTCAACTTCAACTACCTGTATATCATCACCAATTATTTTATAATCTACAACATCCGCCATTTTTTAACATTCTCCTGTTTTAGATTTCAAATTTAATACCCTGAGCCAGCGGCAGATCTGTACCATAATTAATGGTGTTAGTCTGACGGCGCATATATGCTTTCCAGGCGTCGCTGCCCGACTCGCGGCCGCCGCCCGTTTCTTTTTCACCGCCAAAGGCTCCGCCAATTTCAGCACCCGAGGTGCCAATATTTACGTTTGCAATACCGCAGTCAGAACCTGCAGAAGATAAGAACTGCTCGGCTTCTCTCAGATTGTTGGTAAATATGGCTGACGACAGCCCCTGCACCACTCCATTCTGCAGCTCAATTGCGTTACTTACATCCCCGCTGTATTTGATCAGATATAGTATAGGAGCAAAGGTCTCTTCCTGTACAATATTAAAACTGTTTTCTGCTTCAACAATGGCTGGTCTTACATAACAGCCTGATTCATAACCCTCACCTGTCAGAATTTCACCGCCATAGATGACTTTACCACCCTGCTTTTCAGCCATTTCCAGTGCCTTGCGGAACATTTCCACGGCTGATTTATCAATGAGCGGTCCTACATGATTGCTTTGTTCGAGCGGATTACCGATTCTGAGTCCACTGTATGCCTTAAGGAGCGATTCTTTTACCTTATCATAGATCGAATCGTGTACGATGAGCCTGCGTGTGGTTGTACAGCGCTGCCCTGCAGTACCGACGGCTCCGAATACAACTGCCGGCATAGCCATCTTAAGGTCAGCATCAGGGGTCATTATAATAGCATTATTTCCGCCCAGTTCCAGGATTGCCTTCCCGAAACGTTTTGCAATAACTTCCGAAGCGTGCTGTCCTACTGCCGTTGAGCCCGTAATTGAGATAAGGGGTACGCGTTTATCTTTAAGCATCATCTCGCCAATTGTTGCTCCACGGCCAATAATAAGGCAGAATATTCCTTCAGGAAGATTGTTCTCCCTAAGAACTTCTCCAATGATATTCTGGCATGCAATAGCAGTCAACGGTGTCTTGGATGATGGTTTCCAAATATTAACATCACCGCATACTGCTGCCAGCATTGCGTTCCATGACCAGACTGCAACCGGGAAGTTGAATGCTGATACTATGCCTACTATTCCAAGGGGATGATACTGGTCATACATCCTGTGATTCGGCCTTTCAGAATGCATTGTAAAGCCGTATAACTGGCGTGACTGTCCCAACGAAAAATCGCATATATCTATCATTTCCTGAACTTCTCCAAGGCCTTCCTGCAGGGATTTACCCATTTCATAGGAGACAAGAGTACCAAGGGGCTGCTTGTACTGCCTCAGTTTCAGACCTATCTGGCGGACTATCTCTCCCCTTTTGGGTGCAGGCATTTTACGCCATACCTTAAATGCCTCGGCAGCTGTTACCGCAATATTTTCATAATCCTTTTCAGAAGCCTGGTAAACTGAACCAATAAATTCGCCGGTTGCAGGTGAGTATATCTTTAATTCGCCCTGATCGGTAGTCTCATTCCATTTTAACCCGGTTGAGGCACCGAAATTCTTTTCCTTAATACCCAGGACTTTCAGAAAATCCAGGCTGGTTTCAATTTCTTTTAATTCTTCCATAAACTCCTCCAGGAACAGATAGTTAATAATGATGTATTTGGAAATCGTTTATTTCAAATATAAGATTTTATCTTCTAATTTCCAGAGGGAAAGTAATTTGCAGGAGATATGCAGTCATAGGTTGCATTTTTCTTTCATTTCATATATTTTCTTTACAAAGATATGTGATAATTTTTATTTAGTTACATCCTCCATTATCTTGTATATTAACACCTTTAGAGAATGCGGTACAACTATGGGAAAACAGGGTCCTTTTCAAACATCATTAGATCAGAAATTACCCTTCATAAACGAGCAGATTCATACAGTTCTTGATAATCTGGCTGATCCTTTTGCCGTACTTTCCCCTGTCCCGGGGGCTGAAGGTCAGATTCACGATTTTGCGTTCGTATATATAAACCATGCTGGTGCTGATTACTTTAATCTTGACAGAAAAGACAACATTTCCCATAGGCTTGCCGACTATTTTCAAGAGTCGCAAAATCCCGGTCTTTTCGGAATTTGCCGTGATGTCCTTCAAACCGATATACCCCGTAAGCTGAAGCTGTTTCTTTCAGTAAACTTTCCGCACAGGGAGAGTTATAGCGGAACATTTGAAATAAGCATCTCAACACTAGAAGGTGCCATTGCCCTGAACTGGAAGGATGTTAATGCGGAGAACCATAAACAAGGCACCAACCAGAATGAGAACAGAGAGGAAATATTATCTGGCGATCAGGTCAAAAATACACTAGAGAACATCCGGTACGGATTCTTTGCATGTGATGTTAACTGGAATATTGTATATGTAAATGCCGAAGCTGAACGTCTGCTTGATATCCGCAGGCAGGATGTTATAGGCAGGAATCATTGGGATATTTTTCCGCTTACAATTGGCCAACAACTGGAAACAGAGTACCACAAGGCTGCCCAGGGAGAGATAAGAGACTTTGATAATTTTTATGAACCATGGGGCCGCTGGTTCCACATGCGTTGTCTTCCGCATGACAGCGGCGGTATAATGGTTTACTTTGAAGATATCACAGAACAGAAAATCCTGCAGGAAAAACTAAAAAATTCGCTGGAAGAACAGGACAGAAACCAACGGAGATTTGAAAGAGCCGAAGCCCTGGCTCATGTCGGGAGCTGGGTTATTGATAGCGAAAAAGAGAAAATGGAGCTATCGGAAGAAATGACGAGAATTCTTGGCATTGATCCTGCAAAAACAGAATTATCCCCCGGTGATTATCTCAGTCTGGTACACCCGGATGATTATGACCGGCTTTCAAAGGCTTACACGGAATACTACAGTGGAAATAAAGTGCTTGATATAGATTACAGAATAATCCGCCCTGACGGCCGTATCAGATTTATCCATGGAATCAGCGGTCCGGAACTTAATGAGCATGGTGTAGCAGTAAGACGTTATGGTGCAGCCATGGACATCACTGATCAAAAGTTGGCTGAGGAATCTCTTAATGCCGCACTGCGGCAATTGAAATTCCACGTTGAGAACTCCCCGCTGGCAGTTATAGAATTCAATAACCGCTATCAGATCATCCAATGGTCCCATAATGCTGAAAAGATCTTCGGCTGGAAGGCTGAGGAAGTGATAGGTAAACAGATTGGTGAATTCAAATGGGTGCACGAGGAGGATGCCGAAAGGGTTGCACAGCTTAGCGCAAATATGCTTGCATCCAAAAAGACAAGCAACCTCCATACTAACCGTAATTACCGTAAAGACGGCTCTGTAATTACATGTGAATGGTACAACTCGGCATTAGTAGATCCAAATGGCGACCTCATTTCAGTGTTCTCACTTGTACTAGATATCACCGAACGTAAACATGCAGAAGAATTTCTTAAGCAGACACTGGACGCACTTAAAAGAAGCAATACCGACCTTGAACAGTTCGCTTATATAGCCAGCCATGACCTGCAGGAGCCATTAAGGATGGTATCCAACTTTGCAAAACTGCTCTCCAGGCGCTACAAGGACAAGCTGGATGAAAGGGCTAACGAATACATAGAATTTATGGTTGACGGTTCAAAAAGAATGCAATCCCTGATCAGCGACCTGCTGATGTATGCACGCGTTACTACAAAAGCACAGCCAATGGTACCTGTTGATCTTAACAAAATTATGGAAGATGTTCTGAAAGACCTGAAAATAACCATCCTTGAGAAGAAAGCCAGGATCGGCTATGAAGAACTCCCGGAGATAAATGCTGATCCTGTTCAGATAAGACAGTTATTCCAGAATCTTATAACAAATGCAATTAAGTTCAAGGCAGAGGATGATCCTGAAATTCAGATTCAGGCGGAAATGAAACAAAAGGAATGGCTGTTCAGTGTAAAGGACAACGGAATCGGCATTAGTCCTGAATATTATGAAAGAATTTTCGTTATATTCCAAAGACTTCATGAAAGAGAAAAGTATTCGGGTACAGGTATTGGTCTGGCACTATGTAAAAAGATTGTAGAGTATCATGGAGGCAGAATATGGGTGGAATCGGCAGAAGGCCAGG
>JBLMZM010000219.1:0-2781 GCA_050258815.1 Ignavibacteriales bacterium | reverse complement strand
GCAACAGAAATAATGTAAGGGTATTTTACCTCAAGGATTTCCAGACGAAGCACGAGCTTTTTAAGCACATCCAGTCGGGCTTAACAGGCAAGATCAAGCGCCCCACCAAAGGCTACCAGCTAAAAGACTTTATGCGATAATTATAAAGCTCTATTAAAAAAAAACGTGCCAGGCTTTGCCTGGCACGGGGATTAATTGCAAATATAAGAGCTATTATTTCTTTGCCGCCAGATGCCACTCACTCGACTTCTCCAGAATGTCTTTAATTCTGTTTACAAGCTTGTGCGGATCATTCAGGTAGCCTTCAAGAAGAAGTGATGATTCATAGAGCTGCTCGGTTACCTGACTAACATATTCATCCGATGGATCCTGAGTGTATATCTTAAGCAGATTCCTTATCAGCTTGTGATCCTTGTTTACTTCAAAGACCTTCTTCGGAATAGAGGTGTCCTTGTTAACCATATGCATTATCTTTTCCATCTGACTGGTCATCTGTCCCGATGGATTTGCCAGAACTGAGGGGCTTTCACTGAGCCTTTCTGAAACCCTTACCTCGGTTACCCGGTCACCCAGGATCTCCTTCATGTACTTTAACAGGTTCTCAAACTGCTTTCCTTCATCTTCTGTAAGCGGCTCATGAACCGTCTCTTTGTTTTCTGTACTCTCAAATTTCTCTAATTCTTTGGGATCCGCGTGCTCAACAGACTTTAATGAAAAGTCCTTGTATTTGTAAAGTGAATCCATCACGAATTCATCAATCGGATCGTAGAGATAGAGTACCTCGAGCCCCTTGTTCTTAAAAATCTCCAGATGTGGATCTGCACTTATAGCATCCCTTGAAGCTCCCGATGCATAGTAGATTTCTTTCTGATCAGGCTTCATTCTGGATACATAATCCGATAGCGAGATCAGTTCGTCTGCATCCTTGCATGCTGAAGAATTAAACCTTAAGAGCTCGGCAAATTTTTCACGGTTCGAGTAATCGCTGTAGCCCAAACGGAAAATCTTGCTGTGCTCTTTCCAGAACTGGTTGTATTTCTCCGTGTCATCTTTTGCCATCTTGCCTAAATGCGTGAGAACCTGTCCCGTGATACTTGTGGAGATCTTGTTAAATATTACGTTCTCCTGAAGAGTCTCTCTTGATATGTTAAGCGGAAGGTCCTCACTGTCCACAACACCTTTAACAAACCCCATGTATTCCGGAAGTATATCTTTATTCTGATGCTGAATCAGCACTCGCCTTACGTAAAGGTCGAGCCCGTACTCATGACGGCTGAAGCCAAAAAGATCCATATTTCTCTTTGGGATATAAAGCAGGCTGTTGAACTGAATCGGGGCATCAACCGATGTATGAATTATTTCCAGAGGCTCCTCGCTGTCGTAGCTAAGGGACTTATAGAACTCATTATACTGCTCTTTTGTAACCGAGGATTTCGGCTCTCTCCAAATTGCAGTAAGCGTATTAATTCTTTCTTTCTCCAGGTAAATGGGGAAAGTGATAAAGTTGGAATGGGTCTTTATTATCGATTCCAGGCGGTACTTATCTGCAAATTCATATGCATCTTCCCTCAAGTGGATTTCAATTGTGGTGCCGCGCTTCAGGTTCTCATCTAACTGTTCAATGTCATACGATCCAAGCCCGTCAGAAGTCCACTTATATGCAGGCTCACCCGGCTTAAAGGATTTTGTTTTCAGTACAACTTCCGAGGCCACCATAAAGACGGAATAGAACCCGACGCCGAACTTACCGATAATGTTCGATACGTCCTTATTTGCATCTGTTACTTTCTTTAAGAACTCGGCCGAGCCGGACCTGGCAATGGTGCCAATATTGCTTATGATTTCATCTTTGGTCATACCGATACCGGTATCGGATATGGTAATGGTGTGCTTATCGTTATCAAACGAGATATTGATCTCCAGCGGAAGATCGCTGTCCTGAATCTCACTTCCCGAGATCGACTCGAATCTCAATTTATCCAGTGCATCCGAAGCATTCGAAATGAGCTCCCTGAGGAAAATATCCCGGTTTGTATACAAGGAATGCACAAGAATATTTAATAGCTGCTTTACTTCCGCCTTAAATTCATAGTGATTAGCTGCCGTATTTTCAACTGCCATTTTTTACTTACCTCCCTTTAGTATAAATGTAAGATATTTTGTGCAACATTTATTAAACATACAAAATTTTCTGTTTCTTTTTCAATTTGCCGAAACAGGATATGAAAATTGATATTGGCCCATCTATAAGCTTACCATGGCTAATTAATAGATCAAACCAAAAAAACGAAGGTTATACAGATAATGATACCGGAAAGAAAGCCTGTTCTACAGGTTCCAGTCAGAGCGCTTTAAGATGGACCATACGACAAATCCTGCAGCCAGGATTATAAGTCCGTAATAAAATAAATTTACCAGTGACCTTGAAGTGAAAGTAACTTTTGCACGGTATCCTCTCCAGCCGCAATCTTTGCAGCGGTAAAGGCCATATGGAGAAACTTTCTTGACAATTGCTTCTTTAATATTCCTCGTTCTTGATCTGTGGAGCACCCCCGTTTTTCTGCAGCTCGGGCACCTGTCGAATGTCGGATTTCTAAAGTTAAAAATTGCAAGATTTTTCATATATAACGTCTAAAAGTTACCAATTTGTTAATTCAGCTCCAAAGGCCTTCAGTCTTTAGGAAGACAAAAATACCATAAATTTTTAAAAAATAAAACCCCCGAAAGCAAAATTGCTCTCCGGGGGTAAATTTATACTCTTTTTCCTTTTTTAGTGATGCA
>JBLMZM010000218.1:0-5625 GCA_050258815.1 Ignavibacteriales bacterium | reverse complement strand
GACTTTAACTGCACGGGCTATATTGAAGCAGTATCTTCCGGTATGCCTGCAAATTACGTTTTAATCGATACCGTGGAATGGTTCAGCGGCAATGATGCATTAAAGGCATATTCGGAAGATAAGAAGAAAAAACTTTCTAATCTTACTGATCCCCCGCAGGGTTTCTATATAAGAAATCCTAAAAAAGATTCGCTTAAAATTAAAATTTCCGCCAAACCTGTAATTATTATGCAGACACTTTCACTTGATACTTCCGGAAATTTTAAGTTCAACGAGGCCATCAGCCTGCAGAAATTCCTTTCGATCTTCAGCAGGAAAGATTATGCTGAGTTCAGGCAAAAGCCTTTTTCATTTAAAATAATGAATGGCGAGATCATCTCAGTTAAAGAAAAATATATTCCCTAGACTAACTCTTACCTGGAGCTTTTTCATGAAGTATTTTTTACTGTTCCTGTACTTTGTCTTTTCGATCGGTTCTGTTAACGGGCAGGCTGTTTTTACAAAGCTTGCAGAAAATAAATATTCTGATCTTCCTGTAAATTTAAGAATTGAAAATTCAGGTATCTACTGCATTTCATCTTTTGATCTTGTTAAAGATGATATATGGCTTAATGCTTTCGATTCCCCCGTAAGTTACTGCATTACTGGCAATCGTCTCCAAAAGACAATTAACCAGAACAGATCCGCAGAAGGTTTCATTCCGGGCAGCGATAAGCTCCAATGTGCTTTGCCGGATAATCAGATCACTTCAGATCCGAACAACCGTTATACCTTAAAGAGATCATTCCTCTTTAATAAGCAGGATGTTTTTGAAGATGACTGCGGTATTCTTTCAAATGCTGCGGGAGAAAAAGTTACAGTAAATGTTAAAAACCGGAATGAGCTTGTATTGAATTATGAAATACAAAATTTCAATAAAACATTTAAGCTGAACTTCCCTTCCAGCCTGGCATATTCTGACCTGATAGGAATAGATTCAAAAGGAAATTCTTTTGTCCTCGTAGAAACTTATGTATGTGAAATTCCCCTGAGGGTTAAGCGTGAGGTTTATACTTTGTCTCCTGAAGGCAGTGTACTTTCAATACTGGAAGTACCTTCAATTAAATACCTTTATATGGTGCGCGATTTCCAGGTAGATGCTGAAGGGAACCTTTATCACCTGCTAACCGAAGAAGACAAGCTCACTCTGATCAAATGGAGTAATCTTACAATTCCTGCCTCCGGAAAGATTTCATATCCTCAGGAATATAATTATGAACTGAATTATAATAATATTGTACCCAATACTGAAGCTGTGGTTTCTGCCGGCCTGAATGAAAGTTTAGGAAAACAAAACTCCGGCGTTCAGGCTGTAAGCAGGAGTACTGCTTTAAGAATCGCAGAAAGCTATGTCCTTTATAAATATCAATGCAAGCAAAACAACCTCGCACCTTCAGATGTAACCGGTCCCGATGGCGACGTGGTAAGAACACCATCATGGCTTATAGTTGGAATGAACGCAAAGGTCCCATATATGTGGGGTGGATTCTGTACACTCTCAGCTTTCTCGAACGGTCTTCTTAGCGGCAGGTATTCCGGCGATATAAACACAGCCGGTGTTTCCGGCTATGCCGTCGGTGTTGATTGTTCAGGATTTGTAAGCCGCTGCTGGTCATTAAACTATCATTGTACTACATCCGGTATGCCTGATATTACAACGCAATATTCAAGCTGGGATGAAATGAAGCCGGGAGATGCCGTGCTTAAAAACGGGCACGTAAGAATGTTTATTGATAAAGCTTCAAACGGTGCTTTGAGAATTGCTGAGGCCTCCGCCCGCGACTGGGCAGTTTCTTACTGGACTTATACACCCTCAGACCTGACTGCCTACACACCAAGGTCTTATAACGGGATGATAAATGATTATTCTGTAAAGCAGCCTCTGCTCTTAAGCGCATTAAAGCAGTCAGATGGAACGGCAAAAATTACCTTCAGCTGCGATACTGCCGGAGTAAAGGGCTTCAGGCTTTATAGCTCTGCAGACGGCACAAACTGGAGGCAGATCCAAAATGAAAATACATTAAACTCATTCTCTACAACAGTTACGATGAGCGGCAATACCGAATATTACCGTGTTTCAAGCGTACTTAACAATTCAACTTTAACTGAAAGCGGCTTGTCAAACGCTCTCGGCACTGGGAAATCATCCACCGCGGCAAAAAAGATTCTGATAGTCGACGGCTTCGACCGTGATGCCGGCGGCTGGAGGGGCAATGGAACTGTCTTTACCATTAGGTATGGCAATGCATTATCAGCATTGAACATGCCTTTTGAATCGGTAAAAAGTTCTCAGCTGGCAAACCTATCAGGCATCCTTAACAATTATGATGCTGTTTATTGGATGTCGGGCGATGAAAGCACGCTTAATGAAACCTTCAGTACGGCAGAACAGGCATTGGTACAAAGCTATCTTGAAGGCGGCGGAAAACTTTTCGTCTCAGGCAGCGAAATAGGCTGGGACCTCTCAGCCAAGGGAACTGCGTCTGATAAGAGCTTTTACAGCACTTTCCTGAAAGCAAGTTTTTTAAATGACAATGCATCTTCAAAATCCGCAGCCGGTGTTGCCGGTTCAGCACTTGGGGGGACAAACTTTAACTTCGCACAGACATATGAAGTCGGCTACCCGGATGAGATTGGAATCTCCGGGGGCAGCACATTATGCATGCAGTACGCAAATGGCAAAGGTGCCGGCATCCAATATTCAGGCACACTCGGTGCTTCCACGAATGCCGCAAAGTTAATTTATCTTGGTTTTCCTCTTGAGACTACGGCTAATGATACAGCATTTAATTCCGTGATTACCAAATCTTCCAGGTTCTTTTTCCCGGAGTTCAGCGCTGTCTCACTTAATGGAAATGCGCCTCAAAGTTTCAGCCTGTTGCAGAATTACCCAAATCCTTTCAATCCCTCGACAATTATAACATATGCGCTTCCCCGCCTGGCCCATGTAGATTTGAAAATATACGACATGCTGGGGCGTGAAGTATCAACACTTGTCAGTAAAGAACAGAGTGCAGGCGAGTATAAGGTTCAGTTTGACGCCTCTTCCCTTCCCAGCGGAATGTATGTATATTCCATAGTGGCCGGGGAGTTCAGAGCCTCAAAGAAACTCCTCCTGATTAAATAACATCAAGCGATATTTGAAGCCCTTGAAGATTTATCCTGTTTGAGTTTTGCTTTAATATTTCATAATTTTTCACGGTCCTTTCCGGGAAAGCGAATTTCATACTTTTTCAACATGACCGCACTTATAACTGGAGGAGCCATGAAACTGGCGAAAAGGCTTTCACTTGTTTTTGTTCTTTTTATCACCCTTACCAATGCCGCATTTGGTATCAATGAAATAATAGTCAGAGCCCCTGACATTCATTTATCTAAGCCGGGTTATATTGATAAGGCTACACTGGTAATAGAGCCGCTGGGCGGATATTCTGAAGAGTCACTTTACCTGGAATATTCCGATCACGGGCAGTTCAGTCCCGGGCAGAAAATTGAGATCATTCACAGATTTGAATTGCCCCAGGGAGCGGTTGTAAATGACATGTGGCTGTGGATCGGTGACAGTGTAATGAAAGCAATCTGCATGGACACATGGAAGACAAAACCGGTTTATGACAGCACAGCAGGTATGAAAGGCACCCCGGCATTTTTAACAAAAAAAGGTAATCAGTACGAACTGCACATTTATCCCCTTGAGCCCGGGAAATTCAGAAAAATAAAGCTGAACTTTATCACTCCTGCCCAATGGATCGGCAAGACAGCAGTAACTGAACTTCCACTCTTAATGCTGAAATCGAATAACAACACGCTCAAACCTCTTGAAATACTTTTTAGAACAAAGCAGGATATGTGGGGAGAAGCCCGAATCAGTGAAAGTCCGGACCAGACATTCAAATTTCTTAAGGACACTGCTGGTTATGAGTATAAACTATTGAATCTTACCGACATCAGCCAGTTCAACAGCCTTAAGCTGACTAACAGCATCAATATGCAGAATGGTTTTTACTCTGACTTAAATAAAGGAACAGACAGTCTTACTTATTTCCAGGCATCATTTCATTTTGGGGATGCTTTCGGCCTCAGTATTGACAGTACCAGTAAAAAGAATCTTATTGGAATTGACCTGAGTGGAGACAATTACAAGAATTTTTCTACTTTAATCCCCAACTTAAAAAAGTTGCTCAAAGCTTCACTTAAGGCGAATGATTACTTTAAGATCATTGTAAGCGGGTCAGGCAAAACAAGAAAATTATCATCAGATTGGATACCTGCTGCTCCTGCCAATATTGATAATTCACTGGATAAATTTGAGCATAGTACTTTTGCTGACTCAATAACTCAAAGCAGGTTTCTGAATTTAACTTTCTGTGATAGCAACGCATCAAAATGCTGGAAATTTTCCGGAATTGTGTCCTCTGCTAATGTTGAAGTGTTCGAAAATATGTATGCGGCTTCTGATAACTTCAGTAAAACGGACATAATTGCTTCCTACGATCATGGACTTGAGCGTGTGCCATCTCCAACAGAGCTGTCTAAAATCCTTGCATGCTTAGATGCCTTCTTCCTTAAAGGCGGAAGATTTCTTACATATTTTGATTTTAATCGTAATCATGCTGAACAGGTGGCTTCTCATTACATTAATGGCTTAAACGCAAAATCATATAATCACAACTCAATGACATTATACCGGAACATAAATGGAAATATCGGATCAGACTTCCCTGACAGCATAGACCATACTGAAACATATATGTTGAAATATAGTGACCCTGACGTTAAAGTGGAACTGCAGGACAATGATGGGAACCCCGTTATAATTTCCAAGCGGATCGGGAAAGGTTTGATTGTAGTTTCAGGCCTATGGTCATTTAACGATGACGCTACGCAAAAAAGACTCTTAGAATTGCCGATTATGGGACTTAAGCATTCGTTTGTTCCATTTCTTGTCAAGCAGAATTTGAATGCCATAAGTACTGAATATTCAAAGAATAAATTTGATAAAGCTCTTGTAATAAGCAATTCCGATTCTCTGGTCTTAGAGCAGAATTCATATGTTTGGGCAAATGCCTATGCAGCCCAATTCGACAGTTCGTCAAAACCGGTTTTCAATTCTGTCAACCTGATCGATGGTACTTTTGGTGTGCCGCAATCAGTAACTGTGGGTAATGTTACTTATTACAACAGCGGTTTTTTGTTAAAAAAAGTTGCCGATTATATGAATGGAATTCATTTTGAGACTCATCTGAATGACTGGGACATCATATCTTCTATGCTCCCGGCATATTCCATTCCTTCGCTTGAACAACTTACCTTCCATATATCAGTCGAAAACAGCCTCGGTAAGATTTTGGACTTTAGAGAAATCAAACCCGAACCCCAGGATAACATCAGTCCCAGATTCTATATCGGCTCAGCTACCGGAGAAAGTGAAATTAAGTTAAGTTTTGAAGCAAAGTTCATCGGGATTGATTCTTTGAAGACACACACTTTTACTCTGCCGGTATATCACGGTACGCCACAGTTATATCCCATAATTTCTGCAATGCTGGGCTATGAGAAAATAAAAAAGTACCTTGCCAATAGTAG
>JBLMZM010000217.1:0-4330 GCA_050258815.1 Ignavibacteriales bacterium | reverse complement strand
GGAGCCGGTACAGTGAACCGCCTGTTAACACCTGGCTTAAGAGCTCAAATTTTTTACCGTAGTCTATGCTCCGGTACATCTGGGCCTGGCCAGAGAAGGCGTAAACGATATTATTTGAAGTTGGATCCACAGCGATCATAATGACATTTCCCGTAAAGGGAACAAACGTCCAGCTGTTACCCGAGTCCTCAGATTTCCAGATGCCGGGTGTAGTATTAAATGCCGACACATAGATTGTCTTAGATTCAGTAGGATCCACTGTTAGATAATAAAAAGA
Organism: Ignavibacteriales bacterium; assembly: GCA_050258815.1. GTDB lineage: Bacteria > Bacteroidota > Ignavibacteria > Ignavibacteriales > SURF-24 > JAAXKN01. The sequence goes on along the minus strand of JBLMZM010000217.1, from coordinate 4,053 downwards.
TTTACCAGGCACACCGGCTTTTTGCCAGTCCCCGCCCCCGTTTTTCGAAATATAGAGGGAGTCAGAAACCACGTAGACTACATCAGGGTCTGAAGGTGCAACATCAAAGGCGTTAATTCCGGAGGGGAACCATTTAAGGAGTTTCCAGGTGGCTCCCGCGTTTTCACTTTTATAAAGACTGGAGTTGCTGACCGAGGCATATACAATGCTCTTATTTGAAGAGGGGGCTATTATTTTTTGGACCATGCCGCCTTCAGGACCGATACTCGTCCATGTAGCGCCGTCCTGTGAGTACAGGCTGAAATTCATCAGCAGAACAGATATAACTAAAAAGCAGGAGAATCTGGACATGACCGCCTCCAAAATTACTGTTTCTGTTCAGAACACGTTTATAAAGGATTTCAGATGTTAAAATCTAGTGATTTTGGCTATTACAAGCAACCCGGGGTGCGGTCATTCCCTTCGGGAATTCCAGTACCCCGGGCTTCTGAGGTTTCGTCCTTCTTCGAAGGACTTGGTATGTGCATAGTTCTAAATTCTCACATTTCTTTTTGTGGAAAATTTATTTGCCTGCTATTGTCTGGCCGTTATTGCAGCCGCAGCCGCCACTACTGATACTTACCATTACAACCTGGCCTGTTCCGGGGGCACTGGCAAAACCGTTATTTGAAACATAGAGGTTGCCGTCGGGCCCAAGTGTCATTGCTGTCGGGAAATTGAGGCCGCTTGTTACTTCTGTAACATTATTCACGTCGCCATTTGTAATGCGCATTATCCTTCCTGTGTTTGGAGCAAAGAACGGGGGCTGCCCGTTACCGATTGATGTTTCAAGGACATAAAGGTTTCCGGAGTTGTCAAATGTAAGTCCCAGCACGGTAGTAAACCCCGTGGCATAAGTACTTAAGCTTTGTCCATCCCGGCTTATCTTCATGATCTTTGCCGCACCAATGGGAAAAGGAATGGTGGTCAGGTTTCCCACATAGAAGTATCCATCTTTAAATGCAATTGCTGTGGGCACAATGTGTCCCTGCGTCTTAGAAATATCCACTACGCGTTCAATACTGCCCGTATTAAAGTTATACCTGTCAAGTTCACCATGGTTCGATTCAATGAAATAGAGATAATTGTCAACTACAGTCATGCTGTAAAGGTCGCCGTCGGGTTCAAAATCCTCGGCTTCAGGCTGTGCGACAGGATTGGCCTTGAGGAAGCTGCTTATATCGGCGATCTGATGCCATGAGCCGTCGTTATTGACCTGCAGAATTCCGTTAGGTATTTCCGGATGGCCATGAGAGCAGCCCGCTCCGGAAAGAAGTGCATAGAGGTTCCCCTGATAGAAGGCTACGCTGCTGATTGAGGTCAAATCACCTCCTGAAGTAGCAGCGGTCTGGGTTGAAGGGAAATTAGTATTTATTTTTGACTGTCCCTGGGAAGTACCCTGGGATATATTTATCTTTGTTATGCTTCCGTTATTTCCGCCCAGATATGGCCCGATTGGCGGGGGCACCTGTTCGCATTGCCCAACGGTTGAAATGCACCCTCCGGTACCTGATTCAGAAACGTAGAGCATCTGATCAGGACCGAATATTAGTCCTCTGGGCTGATTGAGGTCCGTTGCAACTACAGTTTGTGAGCCATAAGCAATTTTATCTAATGAAGCGGTGCCATTGCTGGTTGCGGACTGGCTTATGGCAGTTGGTATTTCAGCATCCTTACTGCATGAAATAAAAATAAAAGAGAAAAGAACAACTAAAGACAGATAACCTGAAATAATACGTCTCATAAATCCTCCCACATAAAAAATTAAAGAACTATAAATTAATCATCTGCATCAGAGCAGGTGTGCCTCATACCTTTAATAAAAACCGGCAGAGGTTCAGTTCTAATTTTTATTATGAGAGTCTTATTCCTTATTTATGAGCATATTCCACCGGTTCTTTTTACGTGTATGGTGACAACAATTGATATATATATTCATAGTGTCAGAGTCAATGTACATTAATTTACATACATACTTTTTAGCCATATATATTGAGGCCAGGAGGTCTGTTATTATCAGCTAAATTGAGAGGCGGATTGTCAATAAGGAAATTTTTCTCTATTTTTGAAACCAGATTTTATAAGTAGTAATTTGGTGACTGGTAATGTATGTGTTTCTGGTTATTACCTTCTTTAACTCACATTGCATTCCCTTGGTACACGCATAATAGTTTATGATTATCAAATAATAACATCCAAAGCATAGCTGCTTAAGCGCTTAAAGCAGATATTCCGCTGTATTATTTCATAATCATTCATTCAAAAAATGAGTGATTGCTGCTAAAAAAGTCAATTTACATTTATTCAATAACCAGATACTATTAACAATTATGAGTTTTCTTTACACATTATTAACGACACAAAACACTGCATCAACGCTTCTTTATCTTTGTCTTGCTGCTTTTTCAGGTGTAATTATCGGAAAAGTCGAAATAAAAAATATAAAGCTTGGTATTGCTGGGGTACTTTTCTCAGGTCTGCTGATTGCTCACCTGGGAGCACGCGCCGAAGGAGCCGTAATTGGCTTCGCGCGTGATTTCGGTTTAATTTTATTTGTTTATTCAATCGGGCTTGATATAGGCCCGCGTTTTTTTTCAACATTCAAGAATGAAGGCCTGAAGCTTAACCTGTTTGCGGCTTCAATAGTTTTATTAAATCTTGCAATAACATTTGGCATTTACAAAATTTATGGGCTTCCTCCCTCTCTGGTAACCGGCATCATGTGCGGGGCTGTAACCAACACACCAAGTCTCGGCTCAACACAGCAGGTGCTTCATGAATTCTCAAAGACCGGGGCTCAGGCAGCTAATCTCTCAGGCATGGGTTATGCAGTAGCATATCCGTTCGGTGTCATGGGAATCATTCTTACGATGATACTTGTCAGGGTATTTTTCAGGATAAAAATAAAGGACGAAGCTGACAATTATACAAAGAACCTTGAAGGCCTGACCACGAAGCTTGAAAGTGTAACCATTTGCGTTACAAATCCACAGCTTTTCGGAAAGAAGATAGGCTATATACAGACCATAATTGACAAGGAGCTGGTTCTTTCGCGTATAAAGCGCGACGGCCAGTATCTGGTGGCTGTAGACAGTGAAATAATAAAAGAAGGGGATGTACTCTTTGGAGTATCGACGGAAAACCACATCGAGAATCTCAGCCTGAAGATCGGTGAAGTCAAAATACAGGAAAAGCGTGAGATCAGGGGTGAGTTATCCATGACCAACGTTCTGGTCACAAACAGGAAATACGCTGGCAAAACGATACAGCAGATAGGTATTTACCGCCGTTATGAAGCGAATATAACGCGCATCTACAGGGCGGGAATGGAAATACTTCCCTCGCTGGATACAACAGTCGAATTCGGCGATACGGTAAGGATAGTAGGAAAGACGGACCTTCTGACCGAAATCAGGAGCGAGCTTGGAAACTCAGTAAAAGAATTATCGGTGCCCAATACTATACCGATTTTTATCGGAATATTTTTAGGCATAATCCTTGGCAGCATACCGGTTTTCATTCCCGGCCTTCCTGCCCCGGCAAAACTTGGGCTGGCCGGAGGCCCGCTCATTGTCGCTATTCTGCTTGGATATAAAGGAAGAGTAGGAAAGATGGATTTCTATATGACTCCCGGGGCAAACATGATGTTAAGGGAAGTAGGAATTATTCTTTTCCTTGCGAGCGTGGGTCTTCTCTCAGGCGCAAATTTCTTCAGTACGATCTGGAATGGCGGTTACTGGTGGATGCTTTACGGGGCTGCGATCACATTCTTCCCGATAATGATAATTTCAGTAATAGCACGCCTTATGAAATTTAATTACCTGAAGATATGCGGTCTTATAAGCGGAACGATGACAGATCCGCCGGCACTTGAATTCGCCAATTCACTGGCCCCCGTGCAGGCACAGTCGACGGCTTATGCCACGGTATACCCGCTGGCAATGTTTCTAAGAGTGCTCGTGGCGCAGATGTTCATACTACTGACTCTTTAATATCTACAGGCTGCATATTTAA
>JBLMZM010000216.1:0-12711 GCA_050258815.1 Ignavibacteriales bacterium | reverse complement strand
ATGTCTCTCTGCCAGTTTTCCATTTTCACGACGGTAAGATTAGCCTTGATGTTCCTGCCGATCATTCCGGATTTATTGAACATTGCAGCCAGCTCACCTATTGTGAGTCCGTGCATGATAGGAATTGGTGCAATTCCCACGAAGGAGGAGAGTCCTTCCTTTCTTATGGGGCCGTCTGCCGTAATTCCAGTAATCGGGTTGGGCCTGTCCAGTATGATCACCGGTATATTGTTTTCAGCACCGGCCTGAACAGTATAGAACAGGGTAGAGATGAATGTATAAAATCTGGCTCCGACATCCTGTATATCGTAAATGAGCACGTCCACATCCTTCAGCATTTCCTTTGTAGGCTTATTTATCTTGCCGTACAGCGAGTAAACCTGAATTCCGGTATTTGCATCCCTGCCGCTTTCGACCTTTGCGCCATCGGGGGCATTCCCGCGGATGCCGTGCTCGGGTCCGAACAGCGCCGAGATCTTAACATCCTTTGTATGAAAGAGGGTATCTACCAGATGAGCGCCATTAGAGAGCAGGGCAGAGTGGTTGGTAACAATTCCAAGCCTTTTTCCCCTTATCAGATCCATTCTTGAAGTGATCAGCACATCAGCACCGGACAAAGTTTTCCCTTTATCGCCCGGGTATGCCGATGAGATTATAAGCGGTGTAAAAACAGCAATCAGAATCGTCAGCACTAAATATTTCATATTATATGACTCCGGAGTTTATGTTTTATATAAATCACTTGAACCAATTAACCTTCCATCAGGTTCCGGTATTTTCTTGCGAGCAGCCAGGCTGAAAGTGTCATGCCGTCCCAGATAGTATTGCTTTCCATCATGGCATTCATTTCAGCGGTTGTCTTTTCCACGATTTCGAACTCCTCTGTCTGGTCCTTTGGCAGGGGAGACGGCGTAAGTTTTCTTGCAATATAGACAGAGCACATCTCATCGCTTGCACCGCTGTAAGGCGAAAATTCCCCTATTTTCAGCAGTTCACCAGCCGTGTATCCGGTTTCTTCCCGCAGCTCCTTGATAGCATTTTCTTCGGGTGTAAGACTCCCCTCAACCGATCCGCAGGGGAATTCCAGGCTTTCTTTCTGGTTCAGATATCTGAACTGGTTAACCAGGAGTATCCTGCCCGGTGATAAAACAGGAATGACCATTGTAGAACCTGAAGTGTGAACGAAGTGGTACTCGCCACGAGTACCACCTTCTATTTCAAACTGATCCAGATAATAGCTCCAATGGTCATTCCTAAAGACAGTTTCCCGGCTGATTGTTTTCCAGCGTTTTAATGGCATTATTCAGAATAATTTTCTAATAATTCATTTCTTGAGAAAAAATGAGCGATTTCTATTGCCGCATTTTCATCTGAATCTGAGCCGTGTACTATATTAAACTGTTTGCTTTCTGCGAATAATTTTCTAATAGTTCCTTCGGCAGCTTCTGCGGGGTCAGTTGCACCGATGAGCCTGCGGAAGTCGGCCACTGCATTGTCCTTTTCCAGAGCAATGGGTACGCAGGGACCGGAGGTCATGAATTTTACGAGATCATTGTAAAAGGGCCTTTCTTTGTGCACTTCATAAAATCCTTCGGCAGATTCTTTTGTCAGATGAACCATTTTCAGGGCTTTAACCTTAAAGCCGGCTTCAGTTATTCTGGCAATGACCTCACCAATCACATTCTTTCTGACGCAGTCAGGTTTTAATATAGCTAGGGTTCTATTTGTCAAGTTTTATCTCCATTTTGTTATACGAATCAATGATTATCTGTCCTATTTCTTCTTGGCAGCAGTCCTGCCTTTTACAGCCGGTTTTGCCTTTGCTGCCGTTCTGGCTTTTGAAACCGGGGTGGCTTTTGAATTTACCTTTTTTGCAGCCGGTTTTGCTTTCGCGGCTGTTTTGGTTTTTGCAGCTGCTTTAACTTTCGTCCCTGCTTTTGCAGTTGTTTTGGTAGCTGCCTTTGCCGCAGTTTTAGCAGCAGGCTTTACCTGGGCCTTTGCCGCAGTTTTAACGGCCGGTTTTACCGCGGGCTTGCTCTTCAATTCAGCCTTAGTCTTAAAACTTTCCAGTGCCTTCTGCATTGTAACACCGATTTCAGCCGGACTTTCAACTACTTTAATGCCTGCTTTTTTCATGGCTGCCATCTTTTCGGCTGCAGTTCCCTTGCCACCCGAGATGATTGCACCTGCGTGGCCCATTCTTCTGCCTGCCGGGGCAGTACGGCCCGCAATAAAACCGACTACGGGTTTCTTTACAAATTTCTTTATATATTCGGCGGCCTCTTCCTCAGCGCTTCCGCCGATTTCACCAATCATTACAATTCCTTCTGTGCCGGCGTCTTCGTTAAAGAGTTTAATAATATCGATGAACTGAGAACCAACAACCGGGTCACCTCCAATGCCTACGCAGGTTGATTGTCCGATCTTTAAGTCGCTCAGCTGTTTTACCGCTTCATACGTAAGGGTTCCGCTGCGTGAAACTACGCCGACCTTGCCGGTCTTATGGATGAATCCCGGCATGATGCCGATCTTTGCTTTCCCGGGGGATATTACGCCGGGGCAGTTGGGACCAATGAGCCTAACGTCTTTTGTCCTTATAGAGTTAAATACTCTCACCATATCTTTGGCAGGGATGCCTTCGGTGATGCATACTATAAGCTTAATGCCGGCGTTTGCTGCCTCCAGTATTGCATCAGCTGCAAAAGCGGGGGGGACAAAAATAACAGACGCATTTGCTTTCTGTTCACGAACTGCTTCTTCGACTGTGTTGTAAATCGGCACACCTTCAAAATCCTGTCCGCCCTTACCGGGTGTAACACCAGCAACAACCTTTGTTCCATAATCTATCATCTGTTTTGTATGATAAGAGCCTTCACCACCGGTGATGCCCTGAACCACCAAACGCGTTTTGTTGTCGACGAGTATGCTCATTTTAGTTCCCTTATAATTGTTTTAACAAACTATTATGAATTACGTAAAAATAATTAATATCGGCGTTAAATGCTAAATGTTCTTTGTCCTTATTAATGACGATTTTCTAAAAATATTTGCTTAAATAATTATAAATTTATTACGATAAAGCATTTCTTTCAAACAGAATAAAGCTGTTTTATTTTGACATTTAAACATAATTTCATTAATATATTTGCACTTTTATTTGCGTGTTCATTATTTGTTGGTAAATGTTGTTTCCTTACTCTGTTCGGGTTTTGGTAAAGGTTCTTGGTTTCATTATATAGAGGGGATAGAATGGGCCTGGCACTATCAAAAAACAGCGGTACATGTGAAATACTGCATTATTATTATTACAAGAACATCACCATAAAAATGATGTTTAGTGATGGTAAGTATTATGTGGTATTAAAGAAACATTATCTGCATCTTTTTAAATCCAGAAAGGAATTCGAGTTTTCAGATTACAACGAAGCAGAGGATAAGTATCTGGAGTTAAAATCAAGACTTCTCTTCATGAGCAATTTCAAATAGTCACAGAATTAATTCCCAGATTGCCGCATTTCGTAATAACCTGTTTTCAGGGATAACCATGTCATGCATGCAATCTGGTAATTATTTTAAGAAAAGACTACTTCATGCCCTGCAGAAAGCTGCTCATTCTGAATAATGTGAGCTCATCAAACTGATCGGCCATCAGCTGCATACCGATCGGAAGACCCTGGCTGTCTGTTGAGACAGGTATGCTGATACCCGGTATGCCCGCCAGATTTGCCGAAGTGGTATAAATATCATTGAGATACATTTCCAGCGGATTATCCGATTTTTCTCCGAGCTTAAATGCCACCGTAGGGGTAGTTGGGGTCAGTATTATGTCCACCTGTCTGAATGCTTCATCGAAGTCATTTTTAAGCAGGCGCCTGACCTTCTGTGCCTTTCTGTAATAGGCATCGTAATATCCGGCAGAAAGCACATAGGTGCCCAGCATTATTCTTCTTTTTACTTCTTCGCCGAAGCCCTCGGTGCGTGAATTGACGTACATGTCATTCAGGCTGCTGCTGTCAGGGCTCCTGTATCCGTACCTGGCTCCGTCGTAACGGGCGAGATTTGAGGATGCTTCTGCCGTAATCAGAATATAGTAGGTTGCAATTGAAAACTGTGTGTTGGGTAAACTGATTTCTTTAACTTCAAAACCTTCGTGCCTGAGTTTTTCAGTTACACTATCAATGGCTTCTTTTATCTCAGGCTGCAGGCCTTCACCCATGTACTCCTTCGGAATGCCAATACGCGGTTTGCCGGTGTATCCGTTTTTAGAAATGGTGATGCCGCTCATAAGGTTAGAATACCCAGGTACTTCAACTGCAGCAGAGGTGGAATCGCCCTGATCCTTTCCGGCGATTACTTCCATAATCAAAGCCGAATCTTCAATGTTTCTTGAGAATGGTCCAATGGTATCAAAAGAAGAGGCAAACGCGGTAAGTCCGTTTCTTGAAACCCTTCCATAAGTAGGCTTCAGGCCTACTACACCGCAGAATGCCGCGGGCTGTCTGATTGAGCCTCCGGTATCCGTCCCAATGGAAGCGTCGCACAATCCTGCTGCAACGGCAGCAGCACTTCCGCCGCTTGAGCCGCCAGGGACCCTGCTGTTATCCACAGGATTAAGTACCGCGCCGAAGGCCGAATTCTCATTCGAGGAACCCATTGCAAATTCATCACAGTTTGTTTTGCCTATGATGATGGCGTCTTCAGCCAGAAGCCTCTTAACGACATAGGCATCATAGAGTGCAACGAAATCCTTAAGTATTTTTGAAGAGCAGGTAAGAGGTTTATCTTTAATGGAGATCACGTCTTTAATGGCGATAACCATTCCTGCCAGCCTGCCGTAGTTGCCTGATTTTAATTTCCGGGCTACCCGTTCAGCCTGGAGGACGGCATCTTCGTTAAAAACAAAATTGAATGCATTGAGTTCTTTTAATTCCCCGATTCGGTCCAGGAAAAAGCGCACGTTTTCAGTAAGAGAAAGTTCGCCGCTTTTTAATTGATCTAATTTCTCAATATGATTTCTGTATGGTAAAACTATCATCAAATATTATCCGGAAGGGAAGTTTAAGATTTCTTTTCTGTTTCTTTAGTATTGTTAGTCTTATCGTCTTCATCAACGTCCTTCAGAGCTTTTTTAAACTCCTTCATGCCCTTGCCAAATCCCTGGGCTAGTTCCGGAATTTTTTTAGCGCCGAAGAAAACCAGGATAACAAGCACTATTATTATTATTTCGCCGGTACCTAAATTACCAAACATTTTATGCCTCGTTTTTAATCAGATTGAGATTATAGATGGAATTCTTTATTTCAGAACTTTACACCGAAATTCCAGTTTCCAGTCAATTTTAACAGCAAAAGTGAATTATGATTTAACTTCAGGACTCTTTTCAGGTGTCTCTAAATTATCAGGCATTTTCACGCCTTCACTTTTAGGTTCCAGGCTTTTGGGTGCAGACGGTTTTGAATCAGTTGTTTTAAGTTCGTCTTCCACATCGCGCATAGCCTTCTTAAATTCTCTCATGCCCTTGCCGATACCCTGAGCTATTTCAGGAATTTTCTTTGGTCCAAAGAAAATTAAAATTACCAGAAGAATGACAATTATTTCTCCTGCCCCGAGATTGCCAAACATATGTGTCTCCTTTTTTCTTTCATATTAAACGTTAATCGCCGAAATCTGCAGTATTAAGCACTTACAAGATGTTCAGCAACTGATTTAAATAGCATTACTCCGTCACTTTTGCCAAGAACCGGATCACAGGCGCGTTCGGGATGAGGCATCATACCTAAAACATTACCCCTTTTATTAATAATTCCAGCTATGTTCTCGCATGAGCCATTCCAGTTGACTTCCTGATTTATCACTCCCTCAGGGGAGCTGTATCTGAACACCACCTGTCCATTAGCATTCAGATCCTTCAGTGTCTGTTCATCTGCAAAATAATTTCCTTCGCCATGAGCGATGGGTATTTTTATAATCTTTTTATCTCCAAGCGAACTGGTAAAGATCGTTTCCTTATTTTCAACAGAAAGGTACACGTCCTTGCATATAAATTTCAGTGAAGTATTTCTTACCATAACGCCGGGCAGGAGTCCTGCCTCGAGTAAAATCTGGAAACCGTTGCAGATGCCGATGACCACACCGCCGTTTTCGGCAAATGAAATGACCTTCTCCATGATGGGAGAAAAACGGGCTATTGAGCCTGTCCTCAGATAATCACCGTATGAAAATCCGCCGGGCAGAACTATAAAGTTGCAGCCCTGCAGGTCCCTGTCCTTATGCCACAGAAATGTTGCATCATATCCCAGAACTTTTTTTAGCGCATAATAAGCATCATGATCACAGTTGGAACCTGGGAAAACTACTACTCCGAATTTAGGTTTCATTTCACCTCTTCTAATGTAAACTCAAAATCCTCCATAATCGGATTGGAAAGAAGTTTATGGCTATATTCGCTGACTTCCTTTTCCGCCGTCTTACGGTCATCAACATTAACAAAAAATTCTATATACTTCCCGATGCGTGTCTGGAGTATATTATTAAATCCTAGTAATTTTGCACCCTGTTCAACAGCTTTTCCCTGTGGATCTACAATAGAAGGACGTCTTTTTACTATAACAACAGCTTTATACAATTTAATTCCCGCGCTTATGGTTAATAAGATTTATATGTCATCCTGATATTTTCAGGTTATTTCAGCAGCAGAATATTACTGCTGAACTATTGTCTTTTTACTTTTTAAAAACAGGGCTGAAAAAGCCTGTCTAAAGATACCAATTAGAATCATTAAAATAAATATAAAGAATAATGCTTTCCCGCCTGAAACGACGAGGGCAATAAGGGAAAACAGCACGAAACCAAATGAATATGGCCTTGCTTTAATGCCCTTAAGCGAAAACTTGGGGAGCGTTTCATATCTGATCCTGCTTACCATCAGCAGCGACAGAACAATTACAAGCGGAATAATATAAACAGCATAATTCTGATCATATGCGCCATCCCTGTAATATACAAGTACAAAAGAAGCAATGGTAATTGCAGAAGAAGGGATGGGCAGTCCGGTAAAGTATGATTTATCAAAGCCCACCAGCTGCACGTTAAAACGGGCCAGGCGCAGTCCCCCGAAAACCATAAGCAGGGAACTTAGCACAATACCTATTGCATTGTACTGGTGCAGATATGACTGATATATAAGAAAAGCCGGAGCTACTCCGAAACTGACAAGATCTGAAAGGGAATCCAGCTCCACGCCAAATTCACTGCTCGATTTTGTTAGTCTGGCCATAATACCGTCCAGGGCATCAAAAACTGCACCGATAACAATAAATTCTGCAGCCAGTGCAAAACTTTGCTGGCTGGAATAAATTATGGATACGAAACCGCTGAACATATTCAGCGACGTAAAAAGATTAGGGATTACCGAGCGGGTTATTCTGATATTTCTCATCTGTTATGCTCAAATAAAATTGTTTCTCCGGCTGCAACTTTATCACCTTTGCCAACCTTAACCTGCCAGTCAAAGGGGACTACTACGTCAACCCTGCTGCCAAAACGTATCATGCCAAACCTTTTGCCCATTTTTACACTGTCATTAATATTCAGTTCATAGATAATTCTGCGGGCAACATATCCGGCTACCTGTGTGAAAAAGACCTTTCCGTACCTGGATGTAATTCCAAATTCTGCTCGTTCATTCTTTTCAGAAGCTTTGTCATGATTTGCAATCAGGTATTCTCCATGTATGTATTTCAGGTATTCGACCTTGCCGTCAATTGGTATACGGTTTACGTGCACGTTAAACGGAGACATGAAAATGGATATCTGCCATGCTTTCCCCTGAATGAATTTGTTGTCCATTACTTCTTTGACCAGTAATACGGTTCCATCAGCAGGGGATACAACTACATTTTCCTGTGCAGGAGGTATTCTATCAGGATCCCTGAAAAAATATAGGGTAAATATAAGAAGAAATGTACCGCTTGCTACCAGAAGAACCTTAAAAAAATTATTATTAAGTAAAATTCCTGCACCAATCAATACAAAAACTATAATTGAAACGATCCCAATAGTAGAATAACCGTATTTTGTCATAAATCTAGTTTTTAGTTAAGCTTAAAATAAATTCTACATATTCTTTGTAATCAGCAGCTGTTTTGATCTTATAGGGATTAATTTGTTTCACCCCGGTATCCAGGGGCAAAATCTTTAAACTGACCGGTGTAAAGTCATCAGTTATAAATATTTTTTCTTCATCTTTCCCAAATGAACAAGAAATCTCGGCTAAAAAAGTATTTCTTCTTTCAAAGTATGATTTTAATACTGCATTAACCTTGGAGCATATCCTTTTTATCATCTTAAGCTCTTCGATTGGCAGGATGTCAAGTGATATTAGGTGACTTTCGGTCACAAGATTATCCTTATTGCTGCCAAAACGGTATTCAAATACTGGAAGTACCAGAAAGGTGCCTTCCGGCTTATCAAAAATCCTTGATGTCCTTTTATCGATAATATTCGAAATCGTAATACTAAACGGGTATATGCTGTGTTTTTGAAGAAGGATAGAATTATCTTCTGTTTTCCTGTAAGCCGTTGGAACATTATAAGCATTTAAATAATCCAGGAAGAATGAATTAATGGTCAGGAAATTTCCTCCCAGGCCCTTAATTTTAAATACTTTTCGGCTGTCAAGATTAAGAATATCTTTATACTCCACCAAATAGGAATTATCTTCCCTGCACTGGTAGATTATTTTCCAACTTTTTTCTTGAACAATATTTTTGCTACATTTCAAATTATGATTACAAAAATTGTTTAACGATTTCGAAATTATAGAAATAGGCGTTCAAAGTCAAATAACTACCCTTGTACTTTTACAGAAATTGCATCCTAAAATTACGCACAAATCAATTAGATATGCTATATTCTTGATTTTAAGGGAAAATCAGTCTACATTTCTTATAAAGAATTTCGAATTTGACAAAAGCGGAACAGATTCCTTAGAAGGAGATAATGAGCCGTTACTTTAATATAACTTTTAGATTATTACTGAGGAGGTAAAATGAAAGGCGGAATGCAGGGCATGCTCAAACAGGTTCAGAAAATGCAGGCAGAGATGGAAAGGGTTCAGAATGAACTTGGAAGCAAGACAGTTACTGAAGAATCGGGCGGCGGAATGGTAAAAGCTACCGTTAACGGGAAAAAAGAACTTATTTCAGTACAGATAGATAATGAGATTATTTCAGGCGGCGATAAGGATATGCTGGAAGACCTGGTTGTAGCGGCAGTAAACAAGGCACTTGAATCAGCAGGCAGAATGGCTGAAGATGAAATGTCAAAAGTAACAAAAGGCATGTTGCCTCCAGGAATGAATATACCAGGATTTTAAACGTGCAGATAGCTGAACCATTACAAATGGCGATTGATGAACTTAGCAAACTGCCTACAATAGGCAAAAAGACTGCTTTGAGACTTGCCATGTATTTATTGAAACGAGACAGGAATGAGGTAGAAGGGCTGATTAAGGCCCTGGCGGATCTGAAGGATAAGATACGGTTCTGTGAAGTTTGCTATAATCTTTCTGTTGAGGAGACCTGTGAAATCTGCCGCAGTACCAAACGCGACAGGAGTCTGATCTGTGTTGTTGAGGAAGCAAGCGATGTAATTGCCATTGAAAAAACCAACGAGTATAACGGCCTTTATCACGTCCTCGGCGGCGTGCTTTCACCCTTAAGCGGGACGGGAGTCGATTCACTGAGGATAAAAGAGCTCTTAAAAAGACTTGAACCGGGGGAAGTAAAAGAAGTCATTCTTGCTCTGAACCCCGATACTGAAGGGGAAACTACGTCATTATATATTGCCAAGCTTATTAAACCTCTTGGAATTAAGGTATCAAGAATTGCCCGCGGAATACCGGTTGGAGGCGATCTGGAGTTTACCGATGAGGCTACAATCGGCAGGGCAGTAATTTCAAGAAATACACTCTGATTATGGAATGGTTTAAAGATTGGTTCGATTCAAGCGAGTACCTTGAAGTATATAAACACAGGAATGATGAGGACGCAGCCAGATTATTTAACCTTGTTATTAAAAATATTTGTCTGAAACCCGCTGCGGAGGTATTGGATATCGCCTGCGGGGCGGGCCGCCATTCAATATTATTCGCTTCCGGCGGATATAAAGTGACGGCATTCGACCTTAGCAAAAACCTACTGAGGATTGGCCGTGAAAAGTGCCGGGAGCTAAACCTGAAAGTTGATTTTTTTAATGCTGATATCAGGCGTCCGGCTCTTAACCACGAATTTGACCTTGTGATTAATCTCTTCACGAGCTTTGGGTATTTTGAAACTGACGAGGAAAATTTCGCCCTCTTTAAGGATGCATATGACCTGCTGAAAAAGGATGCATATTTTGTTTTTGACTATTTTAACGTTTATCATCTGATAAAACACCTGGTTCCGGAATCTGTGGACAGTAAAAACGGGAAAACCGTAATACAAAAGAGATATATCAAGGGTAACCGGATAATTAAGGAGATTTCTTTAATCAAAGGCTCAGGCAGTAAATCTTACACCGAGTCCGTCCGCCTCTATAATGAGGACGAAATTGTCTGCTGGCTTGAAATTGCCGGTTTTAAGATCAAGGCAGTATTCGGCGATTATTCGGGCAGCCAGTTTCATGATGAATCTTCGCCAAGAGTCGTAATAATTGTTCAAAAATGATAAAATACACTGCCATTATATTGCTTCTCTTTGTGGCCTCCTGTGATATCGTCAGTACAAGGACACCTGAAGATCCGGGAAGACCGCGCGGGAATTACCAGCCTGCAACTACACCGGAGTTGCTGGTGCAGAATTTTTCGAACTCATTTAAGGACAAACTGGCTGACAATTACATGGCATGCTTTTCTGAGAAAGTTTTTAACTTCTCTCCATCGGCCGGTTCTGCCTCTAAGTATTCGTTCCTGCAGAACTGGACTTTACAGGATGAAGGGCAATTTTTTAACAACCTTATTAACTCTGTAGATCAAAATTCGATAATAACGGTAAGCTTCTCGAAACAGGAAATGTTCTTACAGGGTGACAGCGCTTCGTTTTCTGCAGAATACAGCGTTTCTGTACCATTTGTGGACAAACAGAAACCGGGGTATTATCAGGGTAACCTGCATTTTACCTTAATACGCGACAGCAGGCTCCAGTGGGTAATCAGCTACTGGCTCGATATTAAGGATGAAAAATACCCGAGCTGGAGTGAATTAAAAGGGAGTTTAAATTAAAAGGGAGTTTAAATTAAAAGAGTAATAAAATATTGCTTATTCCTTTTATTCCTTGCCGGTTGTGTAAACCCATTTGCTCCTGCGCTCGACGAGAACCTGAATTCTAACGGTTCTCCTATTGCGGATCAGTCCAAAATAGAAGGTGTCTTTCAGAATATGCAGTACGCATATGCTATGAAAGATACAACCATTTACGGCGGCCTGCTCAGTTCAGGATTTAATTTTATATTCCGGGACTATGACCAGGGATTTGACGTTACGTGGGGCAGAGATGAAGAAATGAAGGTAACTTATGGTCTGTTCCAGAACTCTCAAAGACTGGACCTGATCTGGAATAATATACTGCTGATCTCCGCAGATTCCACTAATATTGTAAGAAGCTTTAGTCTGACAATTACTTTCAACCCTACAGACATAGAAAGGGCCGAGGGTAAGGTTAATATGATCTTAAACAAAGATCCGGCCACCAGAAAATGGCGGATAGTCCGCTGGGTAGATGAATCGAATTTTTAACTGAAGATTCTTCAAAGAAGAATGATATTTACCCGAAAAATTCTTATAATTTAAATTAAAATAATTTTCCTGAATTTCCCGAAAAGAAATGTTTTCAATATATATAATACTAAAAGAGACGTTCAAATCACTAAGCAGGGCAAAGCTTTCAGTTGTGGTATCTTTGCTGATGACCTGCATCTCTGTTCTGCTCGTCGTAATTTCAATGATCCTGGTCAGGTTTTCGGGCATTCTGGAACAAAGAATTAAAGATAAGGTCAGTCTGAATATCTTTCTTAAGGAGTCGACGTCTGATTTACAGGCCGGGGAAATTAAGGCACATTTGGATGGACTTAATTTCATCAGTTCAGCCAGATACCTGAATAAAGAGCAGGCTGAAAAGGAATTCCTGAAGGAAACAGGTGAAGATTTCAGGGAAGTGCTGGAATACAACCCTTTACCTGCTTCGTTTGTAATTAATCTCAGACCGGAATATATTGAACCCGATTCACTGCAGAAGATAAGTAAAATTTTCAGCAGAATTGAAGGGGTGGATGAGGTGGTTTTTCAGAGCGAGGAGATTTACAAAGCCCTCCGTTCACTTTCAGTAATGAAGATGTATGTCTTTTCAGGAGCCGGAATTCTTTTGTTAGTATCTCTCTATATAGTATACAGCACTAATAAGCTCATAATTGCCGCAAGACAGGCACAAATTGAAACAATGAAACTCGTCGGGACGAAGCTTTATATTATAAAACTGCCATTTGTCCTGAACGGCGTTTTTCTGGGGATGATCGCTTCAGCATTTGCAATGATGCTATTTAAGACCGCTGAATGGTGGCTGGGCAGTTACCTGAATATGGGACTCATGTTCTTTATGAAGGATGCCCTGATTAACAGCGCAATTTTACTTAGCGGTCCCACAATTGGATTTCTGGCAGGGATAATTTCGGTAC
>JBLMZM010000215.1:0-24749 GCA_050258815.1 Ignavibacteriales bacterium | reverse complement strand
CTATACGCTCGGTCTGCTGTGCATTGTCTGCATTCTGACGTATGTTGCTCGTCATCTCCTCCATCGAGCTGCTGGCCTCCTCGGCTGCTGCTGCCTGCTCGGTTGCTCCCTGGCTCATCTCCTCGCTGCTGCTGGACATCTCCTGCGCCCCTGTAGCCACGTTGTCTGAGGCCTGCTTCACATTCTCTACTACTTCACGTATTTTCGCTACCATTTCATTCAGAGCCGAAGACAGTTGTCCGATCTCGTCCTTCTGATCAATTTCAAATCTTTTGGTCATATCACCTCCTGCAATAGTCTTGGCAAATTCCACACCTTTCCTCAACGCATTGCTTATCACTTTGGAAATAAATATGCCCAGCAGCACTGAAAGCACAATGGCAATTCCAAGTACGGTAAGGGTTATTCTTTTAGCGCTTTCAGCAGTAATTGAATTTTCATCCTCGTTTGCCTTCGCCAAAGCAACCTTCTGATCCTTTATTTCCTTAAGGGAATTCTGTACTTTTGTAGTAGCTTCCAATCCCTTTGTTCTCATCAGAACGGTTGCTTCATTTTTCTTTCCGCTTATGGCCATCGAGGCCACTTCATCCTGTATTTTTATGAATTCGTTATAGTTGTCTTTATACTGAGCGAATATTCTTCTGCCTTCATCAGTCAGCAGTTCCTTTTCGAATACTGAATTCAGCTCTGTCATGCTCCTGAAATAACCATCCATTTTTTCCTTGAATGCTTCTCCATCCTTAGTATTGTCAGAAAGTATCACCTCGCGCAGGTTCACCCTGGAACGGTGAAAGTCCTCCACCATATTCATCACCGTTGTTATCGGGACCAGCTGCTTATTATACATTTCATCGCCGTTATCATCCAGCAATGCCATATTATAAAGCCCCAGATAACCGATTAGTGCGGCTATTGCCGCAATAAGCAGGAAACCTGACAGTAATTTTGTGCTAATTTTTAAGTTCAGAAACCATTTCATATAGATCCCTTTTATATAATTAAAGAATTGATTTTAGCTCAGTATCAACTATCTACAATGACGAACCATATTTACCGTATTATTCTTCAACTATTTCGTTGGATTTCTGCACCATTTCCAGTTCCTCAAAAGAGAATATTTTGTCAATATTGAGGATTATTATAAACTTATCGTCTCTTTTACCCATACCCTTTATAAATTCAGTATTGAGTCTTGTCCCTATCCTTGGCGCAGGTTCAATATCCTGCGATTCCAGTTCAAATACTTCCTGCACTGAATCCACCAGGGCCCCCAGTATGATCGTTTCGCCATCAAGTCTGACCTCCATAACCACTATACACGTATTCACGGTTTTCTCGGTCTTTTCCATTCCGAACTTAAGTCTCATATCAATTACCGGTACCACGCTACCCCTGAGATTAATGACGCCGCACATGAAATCAGGTGTCTGGGGTACCTTGGTTATTTTTATATAATCCAGTATTTCTCTTACCTGGGCAACGTCAATTCCAAAAACCTCTTCTTTCAACTTAAAGGTCAGGTACTGTCTTGCTTCGGTTATTACAGTATTATTCATATTTCGATCTCCTTTGGAGGCTGATATATTTTTTAAATTTGTTATGCTCTGTTAGAATCTTTCGAATTCACTATCAAACTTGTCGTTTTTTGTATTATATAACTGTCTTAAGCTTAAACAGACATTGAAGTTCTCAATTTTTCCAGCCTTTCTTCTTCCCGTACTATCTTAAGCATATCGAGTATCATGGCAACTCTGCCGTCCCCCAGTATTGTTGCTCCTGAAATTTCACTAACTGACCTGAATACCCTCCCCAGGTTTTTGAGTACAGTCTGGTGACTGCCAATTACGTTATCTACTGCAAACCCGATCCTGCTGCCATTAACGTTGCTGATGACGACCTGTTCGATCCCGGGTCTTTTGCCCGGAATCCCGAATGATTCTCTGAGGCGTATATAGGGGACTATCTCACCCAGTATGCTGACCAAATTTCTGCCGTTTGCGCTTTCAATATTAGCGTCTGTCAGTTCAATGCATTCCTCAACTGCAGAGAGCGGCATTATGAAAAATTCATCGTCAATCTGAACGAGTAACCCGTCTATAATTGCGAGTGTCAGCGGCAGGCGGAGTGTTATGGTAGTGCCCTCATCCTTCCGGCTGTCAATCTCAATTGAACCTCTCAGGCTGTCGATTGCCTGCTTTACAACGTCCATCCCTACTCCGCGGCCTGAGACATTTGTTACTTTCTCGGCCGTTGAGAAACCGGGAGCAAATATCAGCGAGAAGATTTCCGATTCCTTTAATTCAGCATCTGCTGCCACTAATCCATTACTCACTGCTTTTGCAAGAATACGTTCTTTATCCAGACCCTTGCCGTCGTCGTGGATCTTAATAAGAACACTTCCGCCTGCTTGCGAAGCCGAGAGATGTACTCTTCCTGTCTTGGATTTCCCCTGGTTTTCTCTTACTTCCGGCATTTCTATACCATGATCCATGCAGTTTCTTATTATATGCACCAGTGGATCATTGAGCCTCTCAATAACGTTTTTATCCAGTTCAGTTTCGGCTCCGTCGGTTACCAGTTCAACTTCTTTGCCCAGCTCCTGCGACAGGTCGCGCACGAGTCTCTTAAACTTATTGAAAGTTGTTCCAATCGGCAGCATGCGGATATTCAATGCGCTGTCTCGCAGTTCCCAGGTCAGTCTTTCAACCTCCTCGGCAATTGATACAAGGTCAGGGTCGTTCCTCTTCTGGGCAGTCTGTGTCAGGCGCGCCTGAACTGTAACCATCTCACCTACCAGATTTACAAGCAGGTCCAGTTTATCAGCACTTACTCTTATGCTGGATACCGGGTCACTTTCTGCATTTCTTTCTTCTTTTCTGCTCTTCTTATTTTCCTGATGATCCCCCTGTTTTTCCTGGGTTTTATTATTCACAACGGTAATGTTTTTATCCTGTACATCAGACACTTCAATTTTAAGTTCGCAGCTGTCTTCAACAAAAATGAACACGTCTCTAATTGCGTCCTCATCCTTGTCCGTTGTAAGAAAAATTTCCCAGTAAGAGAAGCATTCTTCGGGATTCAGTTCTTCGAATCCGGGTATTCTATCCTGGTGATGTACAACGCGGCACTCGCCTAATTCCCTTAATTCATTAAGGAGAAGGACAGGATTCGTACCAAAGAGAAACGTTTCGCGTGCTGGTGTAAACTGTATGCGGAATGTTGTCTTCCCGGAAGTGTTGCGGGTACCTGCTGATGGTTTAGCCTTTGCCTGTGAAGCAGAGCTGTCCGTAGCCGAGTTATAAATAAATACAATATTACGGAAAGCGGACATTAACTCGCCGGTCTTTGCCTCGCTCACATTATTCTGCCCCTCACTCTGTCTCAGCATATTGCATATCTGGTCGCGTGCCGAGAGTGTCAGGTCAATGAGCTCCTTTGTGACCTGTATCTTGCCGTTGCGGACAAAATCGTAAACGGTCTCTATGTCATGAGTAAAGATGGCTATATCATCGAAACCGAACATTCCCCCGGACCCCTTTATAGTATGCAGGGCCCTGAAAACCTTTGCTATAAGTTCTGAATCGTCGGGCCGGTCCTCTAATTCCAGAAGGGCCGACTCCAGTAATGCCAGAAGCTCTGTTGCTTCTTCTATAAATGCCTGTTTATGGTTATCCATCAGCCTAATACCTTCTTTGTTACTGCCAATAACTGTTCCGGCTTAAACGGTTTGACTATCCAGCCCGTTGCCCCGGCTGCCTTGCCTTCCATCTTCCTTTCATTCTGGGATTCTGTAGTCAGCATAATAATGGGCACAAATTTGTGCAAAGTACTCATCCTGACAGCCTTTATCAGTCCGATACCGTCCAGATTCGGCATGTTTAAGTCAGTAATTATCATGTTAACCTGCGCGCCATTCAGTTTAGCAAGCGCATCTTTGCCGTCCGAGGCTTCAATGACTTCATAGCCCGCTTCCCGCAGCGTAAAACCGACCATCTGCCTCACACTGGCCGAGTCATCAACTGTCATTATCCTTTTTGCCATTAGATTTCCCTCTTTGCGTCTATTAGATTTTTAATTTCCAAAAATCCGGAATCCTCAATCAACTGCACTAATGCCCCGGGGATATTTGAGACAAACTTAATTCTTTTACCCTCCGGCTGGTATGTCTGATGGGCCGAAAAGATGCACTGTAAATAGGTCAGGTCAAACTCTTCAGCTTCGCTGTTATCTATCAGAATATTATCTGAGAGTGTCAGAGCCTCTTTAAGCAGCCCTTTGATTTCCCCTGCTCTCTGAACGGTCAGACTGCCATCCAGTTTCAAAGTAAATATTGTTGCATTGCTCTTAATCTTTTCATCCGCCATTTGTCTGTCCCCGTTTATCTTTATTGTGATAATAATTCAAGTTCAATTCATTAAAACAGTTCAACATTATCCCCGAAGTCGCCTTCGGAGTTTTCCCCCGGTTCATGTTCCTGCCCATTTAACACAATCCCTGATGGTTCTATTATCTTATCGGCATAGCTATGGTGAATTAGGCGTTCACTGTCCATTGTATATTTTTCTGCCAGTTCACTCAGCGTGTTCTGCTTTTTCAGTGATACATGGTCCACATGAGGCTCAATCCTGTAAATAATACTTTGCAGGTTTTCATTCAGCCCCGATATACAGGTTTCAGCGTTTTCATGAATTTTTATTCCCTGGATGGTTTTTTCAATGTCGTTCCTCAGTTTCAGGGTTATGTTCCTGATTCTGCCCAGCTGTTGAACAGAATTGCGGTCGGAATCATTAAGTGCTTTAATTAGTGACACAATTTCATTCTTAACTGTTTCCAGTGTCCTTGCCTTTTCGTTTCCAGATTCAAAGTCCGTGCTGCTGTACAAACTTCCGGCAATTTCAGATATCTTCTTCAGTGTAACTGAAACAGATGCTGTTTCCTGCTTCGAATCAATTGAAAGCCGCTGGATGGATTCGGCCAGAATCCCCAGTGCAGCTCCCTCATCGCCTGTATGGGCAGCCTTGACCCTTGCGTTGAGTGCGATGATTTCTATTTCAGAACCGATTTCTTCAATTTCCCCCACAAATGAGGTCAGTTCCTGCACCGTTGCCGCCACAGATTTCATAGATGCTGCCAGTTCCGACCTTATCTCTGAGCTTTTAGACAGGTCAGAGGATATTGAAAGGAGGCCCGATTCCAGTTCGGAAATAAACGTGCTTTCCCCGGTTTCTGAAGCCCCGAGCAGGCCAGACATCTCACTGAACATTTCTGAAACCCCGGCCTCAACATTATCCAGGCTCTGGATAATATTGGCGATGGCTTTTACCAGCTCTTCCTTTGAATGCACGAGATGCATTGACTGGAGCGTGCAGACATTATATATATAACCCGCCAGCTCTTTCTTATTTCCGTCTCCTTCGGTCAAATCATCCATGTTTTCTTCATAAATTCTTTTCCGCAGCCCTTCGATGGACTCATTTACGTGTTCAAGCTGCTGGCGTGTTATATCATGAAATTGAAGTGCGGTTACTATTTTACCAATATTGTGTGATACGGCATCGGAATTTCTGGAAGTAAATGCCGTCCTGTTAAGGCAGAGGCTGTACCTTTCATTAAGAACGTTCAACCCATCGTGAAGGTTTTCAAGTATCTGGCTGGTATGTTCATTCTGCTTCTTTTCAATGCTGATTATCTTTGAAATAGCCTGCGAGATGAGTTCTATCAGGTGTGTTGACTTCAGTCGGATATTTTTTGCTTTATCGCTGATTATCGTAGAAAGTTTTTCAACATTCTCTGCCAGAATATTAAAACCATTATTGTCGCTGATCAGCCGTGCGCTTTCAATCTTTGTTGATATGCCCAGAATCCTGAGGTGTTTGATTATCCTGTTAAATCCCGAAAGATTATTTACCACATTTGCTAGTATATCCAGTATCTCCTGGAGTGTGGATTCCCCGTCCCTGATTTCCCTGGAGGAATTCGAGAGATAGCTGCTTATCTGCCCTAGCAGCCTGTTAAGCCTGTTGATGCCTGATTCAACAATTTCATCCGAGATCAGGTTTGCAGCAGTGGAGGTCATTTGCGTGATCTCCCTTACAGTCACATAAAACTGCTGCAGGCTGTTTCCTATAGATATGAACTCCTTTTCCTCAGAATTAATGAAAGAATTGATCCTTTTCCCAAAATCACCCAGAGTAGAAATGCTTTCATCAACAAGTGAAATGAAATTCATTTCTATGCCGGTATTTATATTCTGAAGGCCGTTATTTTCTGATTCTCTATAGTACACAGTCAGGACTTTCCTTTAATAATCTAAAATTCTACCGTCCTATATTCGCGAAAAAAATCAAGTATTTACATAACCGGAAGCCGCTATTTTATATACCAACTTCTTGGTATTTTTTGCTCCATGCGGCATATTATTGGACATAAGGGGTTTAATTATGGAGAAAAGCGGTATTTTTCCTGTACTTTTTGAGTTTTTTCTTGAAAAGTTGATTCGCTTGCGGGTTTTTAAATTTTGTTTTCTTTATATTATTTTCCAGTTAAACGATCAACAATCAGGGAAAGCCATGAAAGCATTGAATGTATTCTTTTTGGTTTTACTGTTGTCCTTAGTCTCATGCTCATCCTCAAAGGATTCTGATAAGGATACCAGAAATCTAAAGGGGAGGATTTTTGTCGTAGGGAACTCACCATTTACACACCTTGCACTGCAGGTCGATTCAGTGACAACATATCTTCTTAACTGCAATGAGGAAATCAGAAAGAGCCTTTCTGAACATCAGGGAAATTTCGCCGAAATTACCTACAGGGATACTGAAGAAACTCCTGACGGGAAAGCCCTGAAGGTCATTAGCGCAACACTTCTGCCCAAAAAAGAATAAAAACAGGGTTCTTTAGCGGGAAGGGCATTAATTCATGCCCCTAATTAATGCTGATTATTTTCCGATTATTTACTCGAACAATTACGATTTTGCTTTGCTATTAATATCAATATAATATATCATTACCCAGAGAGGTCCATATGCGAATAATAAGTACTTTTTTACTTTTTGTTTTATTATCTATGGTTTCTTTTGCGCAGATAAAAGTCAGTTCTGCAGAAGAAAAACCGGCTGGCAGCTATCCTATTGATGGGACCCACCTGCTGGAAAAGCAGGATGAACAGGTCAGGCAGTATGTTGCAAGTCATCCTGACATGCTGGCCCAGATGAGGCTGAATAAAACTGCGGCCTGGAATTTTACAGTCGGTACTGTAAAAAACTGGAACTCAATTGATTTCAACAACGGCAGTTCAATTTATTCAGTGCCATCCACATGCCGCAAGGTAGGAACCAACTGTTACATATTCGTGGAAAATACTCTCTGGGGAAACCGCGTAACTCAGGCAGCAGTAGATTCAGTTGCACTGTACTTTGACAGCAAGACCCCGGCAAACCCTAACAAGGGTATCTATCAGACTGACGTCGAAGCTTTCGGTAATCCACCCGACGTGGATAATGATCCCAAAATCATAATTTTAATTCAGGATATTAAAGACGGCTACAGCGGCTCAGGCGGGTATATTGCAGGATATTTCTCCTCATTTAACGAGACTAACCAGGCCCAGAGCAATAAGGCCGAGATCTATTTTCTGGATGCCGATCCTGGTACTCTCACTACCACAAACGGACTATATAATGCAATATCAACTACTGCACACGAATTCCAGCACATGATTTTCTGGAATTATCATCAGAGTACATCACAGGCAACTTTTATTAACGAAGGCTGCTCAATGCTGGCAGAAATAAACGCCGGTTTTTCTGCCCGCGGCCAGTCTGGCACTTATGGATACAATAACGAAACAAATTATTTCCTTATGGGCTGGAGGGGCGATGATATGAATAAGAACCTGATCGATTACTCCCGTGCTTCCAGGTTCTTCCTTTATCTGAGGGACCAGTTCGGGATGGGTATTTTTAAGAAAATTGTACTCTCCCCTCAATTTGGATTCAACTGCTTTAATGACGCTCTTACACAGATGGGACAAAGTATAAAACTTGCCAATGTATACACCAATTTCATGATGGCTAATATTGTGGATGACAAGACGGTAAGTTCAGCATGGGGTTATAACTATCAGGGATTGCCCAAACCAACGGGATCCGTATTTGTCTCTCCATTTGCTAATGGCAGCAGCTCATTATACAACCTCGCCGGTGATTATATTACATATAACAGCGGGAGCGACCTGAAAATCACATTTACTTCCAGTGATCCTATAGTGGTAAAGGCACTGGAAACGGGACCTACGGGCAAAAGAGTGGTAGATGTACCTCTTAACACTCAGTTCAGTGAACCTGCATTCGGAACTACATATAAAACAGTTACATTTGCCGTGCTTAATCCTAATGAAAGCGACGAGAAATGGACTTCGGCTTCCTATTCCTTCAAATCCACGGGTGCCGGCTCCTCTGCCACGGAATTAAAGTGGGATACAAATGAGCCTACGGGTTACTATCTTTACAGCACTTCAGACACCGTGTGTGTAACTTTTGACGCAGTACCGGGTGGAAAGCTTGACTCGGTCAGGGTTGGCCTGCGCAGACCTGGCTCAATAACGGGCGGAATTTACCAGTATACAGGCTCCATGCGCCCCACTCCATTGGGAAAACCGCTGGCTGCTCCTGTTACGGCTTCAATTTCAACAGAGGCTCTGCCGATATACTCAGGTGCCTTCCCATATTCAAAACCTTTTTCAAACTGGGCTACAATTGACCTGCGCTCATATAATATTATGACGGATAAGCCATTCTCGGTAGCATTTGTAATCGGTTCAGACCCTAAGACCCCCGGGATCCTGGCTACCAAGTATGCCACCGCTTCAGATTATCACAATTATGTTTATCTGCACAGCCCCAGCAGCGGTTCACCCGACTGGTATTATATGTCCGGCGGTACCGATACTGCTATTGTTCACCTGGTACGCGCTTATGCCAGCCTGACAACAGACGTAAAGCAGCTCGCTTCAACGGTTAGACCAACTGCTTATGCACTGTCGCAGAATTACCCGAACCCATTCAATCCGACAACCAGCATTAAGTATCAGTTACCGGAAGCCGGATATGTTACATTAAAGGTTTATGACGTACTTGGCAACGAGGTTTCCACGCTGGTAAGTGAATTCCAGAATCCGGGATCGTATAACGCGACGTTTGATGGAAAGAATCTGGCCTCGGGAATTTACCTGTATAAACTGTCACAGGGCAGGTATTCTGAGACCAAAAAACTCATGCTGATGAAGTAATTGGAAAAAGATCTTAATAAAAAAACCGGAAACACAATTCCGGTTTTTTTATTTTAAAGCCCTGATTATAAGATCCTTCGAACTCCCGGCTTCAAACTTTTCAAACTTCAGACTTCCATAGAAACCGATCTTACGGAAACCCGCCTCCTTCAGCATGTCCGAAAAGGTCTTCTTTGTATGGGGATAAAGCTTTGTGGTGTATAAGGAACGGTCATTATGACTGGCCTTGTTGAATTTCAATATGTTGAAATTAAGATATCCGGGCATAAAATCGTAAAATCGTATAAATGTCTCCTGATCCTTGTCAGTAATATTAATAATCCGCTCACTGTTCTTAATGATGCCTCCATAATTCAGCACCTGAATTACCGCCATTCCGTCAGCCTTTAATATCAGATGTATCTTTTTTATGGTTTCCCGGAGCCTTTCACTTTCGAGATTAGCCAGCGTATTTCCAAGCGAAATTGCCATGTCGAAACTATCACGGAAACTGTTGCTGATCCTGTGAAGGCTGCTTTTAATAAACCTGACCCTTACTCCTGCCCTGGATGCATTTTCTTCTGCCCTGCCTATCATACCATCGGACTGGTCAAAAGCGGTCACTTCAATGCCATTCAAGGCAAGGGCAACAGAATCCAGACCGCTTCCACAGCCCAGATCAGCCGCAGTTCTTACTTCTCCTGCAGTTAATTGTTTCAGGACATTCTTTCTTCTTTCAATGGCCGTTCCAAAATTAATCATTCCGTCGTAGAACTCCGAAATGTCGTCAAAAAATTGTTCATTTTTCTGAAGTTTCATTTTTTTACCGGGTTTATTTTTCCGTTTAATTCCTGCAGTTTTTCCTTATCCAATACGGCTTCTATCCTGGGAAATAGTTCCCTTTCCTCTTTTCTTATGTGGGAATCCAGCAGCCTGCCAAGTTCATCCAGCCTGTCTTCCAAAGCAGGAGTGTCCTTCAGGGATTCCTTCTCCATAATTTCTATCTGTTCGCGGATCTGCCTGTGCTCTTCAATTATCTCCTTAAAGAGGCGGTCTACCGATTCGTCAACACCTTTGACAAAAGGGTAAAGAATTTCTTCCTCAGAGGAAAAATGCTTTAAGAGGTCCGAATAATAAAATTCGATGGTATACTTTGCTTTGTCCTGAATGCTTTCCGGCAGATCACTGTACTTAGGCGCATTTTTTTTGATGAGCTGTGCCAGCCTTAAGCCGTGATGGTGATCGTGTGATAGTGGTATCAGTCCTGAAGCCCTTGGCATAAAACGCTCCTTTCATCAATGATGCAGTTCGCATCCGTCCTAATGTATTAATTAATTTTGTCCAGGCTTCTTACAACGTCATTAACATCCCTGTTCAGCCCTTCGTGCTGCAGTACGAGCTCCCCCTGTTTATTCAGGACATTAATGAGGTTTGAATGTATGTAATCGCCCTTTTCATCCTTTTTATACCTGAAGCCCAAAAGGGCAGCCAGTTTTCTTACATCGCTCTGTGAGCCGGTCATCAGTTCCCACCTGTTCAGGTCCAGATTCATCCTTTGGCTGTATTCTTTCAAAGCCTGCGGAGTATCTCTTTCAGGATCGATAGACACGAGCACAAACCTGACGTCCCGTTTTTCCCTTTCAGAAAGTGCAGCCTCGACTTTCTTCATATCATTAACGATGATCGGGCAGGCATATGTGCAGTTTGCAAAGATCATGGAAAGCACGACCTTTTTGCCCTTAAGATCTCCAAGTGCAACTTTCTTATTATACTCATTATTCCAGTTTGATTCCAGCTGATAAAGAGAACTTTCGGTAAAAATACCCTTTTCCACGGATTCTGCGCAGCATGATGTCTTCTTTATGTCCTCATTACCGGAACCAGAGGATGAAATCAGTTTTACATTTGCCGGAACGGAACCGGCTGTACTTCCGCTCAGGTAAGCGGATACAGCCACGATAACTATTATTACCAATACTAAAGGCAGCGCAATTATTAATGATCTTTTCATGTCAATCCTTTCAATTTTTATTTTGCATCCATTGCGCAGCGGAAACCCAGGTCGAATACCGTGTAATCAGCCTTAAGGCTCGAACGGAATGCAAATCTCATAAATGCCGCATAATCATACGGATCGGTGGTACTGGCGGCTGCATTTCCGCAGTAAAGATTCAGGTCAGAATCCCCGCCTGCTCCTCCGTTTGATAAAATGCTGTTAAAATCCTCTACCCATTCCCAAACCAGGCCGAACATATCATAGATACCCCAGCGGTTTGGTTTTTCTGTACCCACGCTTCTTAGATTTTCGGATACAGGTTTTGAGTACCAGGAGAGTATCTGTCTTTTAATATTCATGTCCTCAGGCCCCTTGCGGCTGTCCTTGACAGCCTTGGCAGCGTACTCCCATTCGGCAATTGTAGGGAGCCTTTTCCCTTTCCATTCACTGTAAGCCTTTGCTGCAAACCAGGAAACATTTGTTACCGGGGCGTCGGCATTTACATTACTGCCCGGTTCCAGATCGCCTTTCCAGTGCCTGAGGTACGATTTATCGGCAAACAACTTTCCAGCCTTTGAGCGCTGCCATTTGGGGTTTGCCTTTACAAAGGCCAGGAATTCCCGGTTGGTAACGGGCTTTGCGTCAATATAAAATGAATTTACCTTTACAGGCTTAACAGTATTGTTGTCCTTTAAGAATGGCTTGTATATACCGGAAGCAATATAAACCATGGATGAGCCGGGACCGCCACTACCTTTTGCCTCAACCAGCGTAAGGGAAGTAAAAAGCAGCAGCAGGATTAAACCGGGACTGATAAATGATATTTCAGATACTCTTTTCATTACCTGGCTCCTACTTTCCCCGTACCTTCCTGACCTCTTCAACCGTCACCTTATCGCCCTTATTTCCCCAGCTGTTCCTTACATAAGTTAACACTGCTGCAATCTGCTCATCACTAAGGTTAAGTTGCGGCATGGTACCATTGAAGTTCTTTCCATTTACCGTAATTGGTCCGCTGTGGCCTTTCATGACAATATTTATGCTTCTTTGTTTATCCTGCATCAAATAGTCAGACTTTGCCAATGGCGGGAATACATTCGGTAGCCCCTGCCCGGTAGCCTGATGGCAGGACATACAGTTCTGTGCAAACACTTGCCTGCCTGCTTCAATGATGCTGTTTAGCCCGGAGGGCGTTCCTTCGGCATTTTCCGGCGTTCCGGGGGTCATTACCTGACCACTGGAAGACTGCTTAAGGTTCTGTTCAGGCTTTGATCCGGTGCCCAGATAAATATCATCCGATTGTTTACCGGAATAGACCTCTTTATTTCCCGGTCCCGATACTTTCAGCTGTCCTAATGCCCCCTTGTTAAATGCCCTGAAGAGCGAATGATCAACCAGTATATATTCGCCCGGCACTTCAACTTTGAACTGCGTAATAGCTGTACCACCAGCCGGTATCAGAGTTGTTCCTACATTCTTTTGTGTCACCAGGCTTCCGCCCTCAGCATATACCTCGTCGAATATCTCACCGATCAGGTGGAATGAAGACGTCAGGTTGGGACCCGCATTACCAAGAAATAACCGGACCGTCTGTCCTTGTTCAGCCTTCAAAGCCTTGTCACCAAGGAGTGAGCCGACCTCTCCGTTAAAGACCACATAAGAGGGTTTTTCATCCAGGGCCTTCTGCATGCTGAACTGCTGCAGTCCCGGATCACCGAAGTTGCCTTCGGTATAAAACTCACTCTGCAGAACGTAGTATTCCTTGTCAACTTTGGGCAGGCCATCCTTTGGTTCAACCAGTATGAGTCCGTACATCCCATTAGCCACGTGCAATGGCACGGGCGGCATTGCACAGTGATAGATAAACAGACCAGGGTTCAGTGCCTTAAATGTAAATGTTGAGGAGTGCCCGGGAGCAGTGAATGACGAGGCGGCGCCTCCGCCGGGACCTGTTACAGCGTGCAGATCTATATTGTGCGGCATTTTGCTGCTGGGGTGGTTATGCAGGTGGAATTCCACCAAATCACCTTCCCTTACCCTGATGAATTTTCCGGGAACCTTGCCGCCGAAGGTCCATTTTGTATATTCCACCCCGTCGGCCAGACGGGAAACCAGTTCCTGCACATCCAGGTTAACAATTACTTTTGACGGATGATTGCGGTTAATGGGAGGCGGGACATTGGGAGCATCGGTAAGTACTGCATTTTCAACTCCTTCTATCTCTTCCGGTTTTTCGCTGCCGCATCCGGAATATATTACTGCAGCCAGTATGACTGCTACATAAACTATGGATTTCTTTACTAAATATTTCATTATTTCTCTTTCCAGTTTCTAAATACCTGATTCAGATCCTTTAATGTTAGTGTATGGCTTGCCATCATATACAGATAGCTGTTTTCTTTTTTTATGTGGCCTGAGAATAAATTAAGAAAGGCTTTGATTTCGATTTTAACCTTTATAGCAAAATCTTCGGGGTTGTCTCCCGCCTGGGCTTTAAGCAGCAGGGTTTTCAGTTTTTCAACCGACTCCCAGATCCTGCCATGCTCATAGAGCATCTCGTGGATATTGTAGCTGGGAACATAGTTATTAAGTCCCGGATATATTTTCGTCTCTTCACTCATACAGTGCATCCTTAGTTCTGTTGAGATATACTTTACTGAATTGCTGATTACCTCCAGATCATCCTGATTCACTCCATTTAAATACATTCTCTCGGCAGCATCTCCCATAAAGGTAACATGCATCATGCCCCTTTCATGCTCTTTGAGTATATTAGCTAAAGTTGCTTTCATTGTCTTTGTCCTTCATTAAACCTTCTGCCTGCTTCTTCATTAAATCTGTTTGTTTCCTCCACCCCGGTCGGGTGTCCGTACGTATCCATGTTTTTATAATGCTGCAGGTATTCTTCTTTTGAAATATTGTTCTGCCAGTGCCCGGTCAGCATGCCTATTGCCGTTACCATCATAAAAATGAGCACTATTGCGGCGGCTATCCATTTTTTAGGCACGCTCTTTTTCGTTATAAGTGACTTTACTTCCAGTGTATCTGCAACAGGGCACGCATCCACACAGCTCAGGCAGCTGGAGCATTCGTCAGAAATAACCGTTTTAACCTTGTCTACCTTTATTGCCGATGGACATGCCTTTGCACACTTTCCGCAATCTATGCAGCTTATGGTATTGCGTTTTATTTTGTTGGGACTAAGCAGGGATACAATGCCCAGCAGGGCACCGTAAGGACAAAGATATCTGCACCAGAAATTCCTTACCACCATGGAAAGAATGAACAGGGATGAAATAACTATGAGCGAAAAGCGTGAGATGTCCGCAAAAAAATAATACATTTTTATGTCTGAAACTACATTGTAGGGACTGTCGAGAAATGCACGGATAGCGATCTGGTTCATCAGGAAGAATATTGAATAGGTAAAGAAGGCCAGCAGCAGGTATTTCAGGCTCCTCAGGGGATAGTCCAGCCATTTTGGCAGGTGCAGCTTACGCTTGAATATTTTCTCGCCAAAATCTCCAATGAGTTCTGAAATGAATCCAACCGGACACAGCCAGCTGCAGAATGCCTTCCCGAAAACTAGTGATACGAGTACAATTGCGAGAAATATGAACAGGCCTGCCGGATGAGCAAAATGAATTACTCCTGTTGTCAGGAAGTAATAAAGGCTCATCATGGAACTGATCGGCAAGAATCCTTCCACTCCCGGGGGTCTGTGGTAGAATGCGCCCGCTCCGTTATTTTCCAGGTATTTTATGAATAAGTGAAACTCAACCCCAATCCATATGCAAAGAAGCGCAAAGATGCTCTGCACAATAAACCTGTATTTCTGTACAGGTTTTTCCGAATTTCTTAATATCTTATTTTTCATGGCTGTTTTGAATTAATCATTTTGAATTTTTTGATTATAGACCGCTAACCGACATACACAATAAAAAAAAGATCGAGTATACCAGAAATGTGATACCTATCTTCTTGAAACTTATCTTCTCAGGCATCCTGAACGTACCTGCGAGGGCATGAACTATTATTGGAACAAATGCCAGTATAATCACCCACTTTGAAGGGTAAACCGCTGTAAAGGCAGTGAGCAGTAAAACCGCAATTATGTGATATATGATGTTCAGCCTGCCGATCCTTATCTTTTCATCCAGTGGAATTTCCGTTTTCTTCAGTGATGTCAGTTTCATTTTCATGTGCACGTAGAATGCACTGGATCCGAAGAACAGCACATTCAGTATCCACACAATCACGCTTTTTTGCGAAACCGCGTTCTCAGCAAGGTATATTGCCGCAGGAGCGCTGATAGTCAGGCCCACCATGGCCAGGAGATCACTCCAGACATTTTTCCTGTATTTTATTACTATCAAAAGGCTGATAAAGAAGAAAAACAGTGCTGCCAGAGCAAAGTAAATGAGCAGATATTTATGCATTAACAATATCAGAGGAAGCCCTGCTGCAATGCTTAGAGTAAGGAACAGAGTCATCCAGTAGCGGGCATTCACAATCTTTTTACCGGAGGGCATTTTCCTTAAATAGTTCATCAATACGATCTCAGCAGGAGTATAGCTCATGAATAAGAAGAAAGTGCTTATAATAAACAGGATTAAAGAGACACTAATGCTCCATGTTGAAGTGATACCGGTAAGGATTGGAATAAATAATACCGCCCACGAGCCGTGTTCTTTTGTTATTATAATCTTCTTTTTATCTGTTTTCATATTTTATTTTCTGATATAGGTTTCAAATCTGCCCTGGCCTGCATTTCTGGACCATACACTATAGCCTTTATCTTTCATTTTGTCTATAAGCGGGGCCGGAGTAAAAGGAGTTATAAGCAGATAGATCTCACCGGCATTTAATTTACTTACGGCTGCCACCACTTTACCTCCCGGGTGCACACCTTTTTCCAGGTCCTCTGTTGCATCATAAACTTCAGTTGGCGGTGTTGAATAATCGGCATCACCGGCCTCAAGCTTCCAGCTTTCCATATTCATCTGGCCGCAGCAACCGGAGTTTAGTCCTGCTGCCTTCCTAAGTTCTGTTATCAGGTGTGAAACCTGCAGCTGGCCTACGGTTGCTGCCTGTTTCAGACTGGTAACCTTTGCAATTGTTTTTCTTAAGACCGGATTGCGAAGTTTACTGAAAACAGGTGCGAGCTCAATTAATTTCTGTTCAAGCTCGGGGTAGTTTTCAAGTAATGTACCGACCATGGTCTCCGGCGTTATATCTCTCTGTATTGTATTGCTATCCATTATTTTCTCCCTGATTTGTATTTTCGTCATATGAAAGTATCCTTCTTTCTCCTTCAAGCGCCCGGAGCCGGGTCAGGTCCTGAGTTACCTCCAGTGTTCCAAGATATTCACCTTTTTCACTGCGGACGGCATAGTAGGAGATAAATATAAATTTTCCGCGCATATTGATCCAGAATTCAGCCTTTTCCTGTTTACCCGAACGAAAATCATCCAGTATTTTTTCCACAACCGAAATACTGCTCGGGGGATGGCAGAACTGAACCTTTCTGCCCAGTATGGCTTTATTCCTCTGGAATATTCTTTCGGTACCCTGCGTAAAATATCGCACATAGTCATCTTTATCAACAAACGTCATGTCAAATGGCAGGGTGTTTAATGCCGATATCAGCTCTATCAGCTTAAAGGCTCCCGAGGGAAGGTTTATTTTGCCTGTTGAAGTTACGTCACCATCTTTGGGTGCATCCTGCTCAGGTGCGGCACTCCATTCTTCAACGGGAGCAAAGAGGCAGTAGCCGATTTCGTCGCTTTGCCTGTAGATATCCTGCCAGTCGCTTTCCTTCAGCGTATCCATGGACATTGGGAACAGTATCTGTTCTTCTTTTAATATCATTTCCTCTACTGCCTCCAGCGGCGCTGTTAATACCAGGCTTATTACTGCCTGCCCTTCAGAAGCACTGACTGAGTGTGACTGGCTGAGCACGCTGATGGAGGCCTTCAACATCTCTCTTACCTGGTCGTGCTTTCCCCACATCACGGTTGAGGGACCCGTTACGCCATATTTTTCAAGGAAAGGGAACAGCAGATTTTCTTTCCTCAGATAATGCTTCTCAACATCCATGAGTGCATTAAAGTGTGAGTGCAGCTGAACAAACTTCTCTCCTGCCGGCTCAGAATCCTCAAGCCTGGACACCTCGCCGAAGATTTTCCGGGCAAAGGAGATTTCCCTTTTGAGTGCCTGGTTTTCGCGTTTGAAGGTGTGCACCGGATGCCCTGCAGCTTCTTTTCTTGAAGAGCTGAGATCGATAATACCTTTTAATGCACTGCTGTGCAGGTCACAGAGCTCAAGCATATTATCCCTGTCTACGCCTTCTTCAAACAATTCCTGCTCAACGGCAACAACATCCTCATACGGCACAATCTTCAGCAGATCACGCAGCTCCTGCTTTACTTCCTCCGGAGCGCTGCCATTATTTATCTTTAAGATCCGGGATTTTAATATGTCCAGCTTCTCCCGCCTGTTGTTAATAAGCTCACTCATTTTTGCCCCTGTATTGTTTTTTATTTTCGGAATTTTTAATCCGATTTAAGTATAAAAAAATAGTAATCCTGCAACTGGTAATTTTTATCCGCCTGTAGCGAGACTTTTTACCTTATCTAGCGTTCTTTCCTTGAATTTGTCCAGCGTTTCCTCACTAAGCATTCTGTAGGCTTCCATCCTTAGTTTTCCCCATTTATCGTGAACGGGACATGGATGATCGGGGTTGCAGTTTGGAAATCCGAGCACACAGCTGTTGAATATTCCCAGGCCATCGATTGCCTCAACAATATCAATCAGTTTTATCTGATCCGGAGATTTGGCCAGTGTAAAGCCGCCGGTTTTCCCCTTCTTCGACTCAATGATGCCGTTTTCTCTCAGGCTTTGAAGTATCTTGGATACAAATTCCTTTGGAATATTCAATTGCTGGGCAATCACATCCACCCTGACTACCTCTTCCTGCAGGTTGGCTGCCAGGTAAAGGACGGCTTGAAGTCCATACTCACATTTTTTTGAAAATATTACAGTCATATTCAGACAAATTATTCTGATTACAAATTAAGCTTTTGGGCACAATTTGTCAAGGGATTTTTTTCTATTTATTCGGCTAATTGGCCTGAGTCAGATCTATCTGCTTATTCGTGGGTTTTGAGAAAACTACCCTGAAATTATATAAGTTACCGGACCGATTGCAAGTTAAGGTACTTTTTTATTAACTTACAGTATATTTTCCATTATTGGGGTCGTAATGAGAAAGTTCCTTCCCATTTTCTGTTTGGCTTTTACTTCACTTTTATACGCACAAAATGTCAGTGTAACCGATTACAAGGTACCGGTCAGCCAGGCCACCACATTCAGGGCAAACGGCTTCTGGAACTGGTCGCAGGAAGGCGACAGCGTTTCAGGCAATACGGCCTCTTTAAACGCCATTTTCAGGAAATTCTATTCTTCTCTGCCCTTTGCCTGGTTTCTTAACGTTGATGCTCTGGGTGAAAGGATTGCAGGCAGGAGCAATTACGACATAAAGTTTGATGGCAGCATCAGGAAA
The DNA here is from genome assembly GCA_050258815.1 of Ignavibacteriales bacterium. GTDB lineage: Bacteria > Bacteroidota > Ignavibacteria > Ignavibacteriales > SURF-24 > JAAXKN01. The sequence continues at coordinate 5,921 of JBLMZM010000215.1, read as the reverse complement.
TACATCTGGGAACGCGAGGATTGGTTTGGCTTTTCAAGAGTCACGGCTGAAGCCTCAAAGGACTTCGATCAGGCAGCCTCCAACCTGACCATTGGGGCCGGATACGGCAGATATATTAATGCCACGGCTCTTGCAAAGGCAGTAAGGATTGAAGAACACCTGCTCAGGGAAGGGATAATTTCCGACCACCTGCAAAAGGGCATCATGATCAACATCGCTAATATTATTGAACGCCAGAATGAATATATAAACCTTTATGGACCCGTGGTATATGAGACAAACTGGTTTAACGATATTGAAAAGGAAATCCAGGCCTCAGGCCTGTTAAAAGGGTCTAATGTTGGGTCAGTGGGTATACTAAGAATGCGGCAGGTTCTCTTTGGAATTAATGAACGCGTAAACGAGAGGTATTACGGGTGGGACATATCTGCCGGAGCGTTATTTACAATTACTACACCTGATAAATCCCCTGCCGGATCACCAAATCTCAGCATTACAGGAAGGTATTCATTCCCTTTCAGCTGGCGTACACAGATCAACCTTGAAGCCGGCGTATTTACCCCAATTGATACAGCCTTTGCAAAGGAAGTTACTGCAAATTCAGGATTTGATTTTATTTACGAACTGAGCAACAGGATTAATTTTCTGGCGGGTTACAGGTTCGGAATCTTTAAGCCACAGTCCGGCCATACCCTTGTCAACAATCTTGTAAATGCATCATTCCTGTTTTACATTGAAAACAATATATATTTCGGGATCAGTGCTAATTACACAAAACTGGCCAGGTCGTCCCGCAGGATTTCCACCAGTCTTACACTTTCATACAATCTGTTCTAATCAGTAAGCGCTTTGTTTGTTTTCAGGCCGGGACCCTGTTTCTTTTCTTTTACTGCCAGCCTCTCCCTGTAAAGCTGTCCGATTTCTGCGCCCAGCAGGAATGTTATGGATGAATAATATATCCAGAATGCCAGAACTACTATAAGGGCATAGGTACCATAGATTTTATTGAGTGTAGCGACGTGGTTTATATAATATCCGAACAGTCTTTTTGCAATTTCCCACAGAACTGCGGCCCAGAATGCGCTTAAAGCCGGCACCTTTCTGCCCAGCTTGGCGTAAGGAATAAAAGAATAGAAAACATAGAAGATGAGAAAAATGATAAGGAAAGAGATAATTGAAATAAGGACGTGCTGAATGGCGCTCAGTTCAAAGAAATGGAAAATGGCGTAGCGGTGCGTCACATCCTTTAGAATATCAATTGCCGGCAGAATGATTGTAGCCATCAGCACCAGCACGATTACCAGCACGACCATCCCGAAATCACGCAGTTTTCCAATTACGGCACTTTTATCATCCTGACCCGGGAAAACCTTGTTGAGGATGGTCCGCATGCTGCTGAAAAGACCGCTTGCGGCAACGAACAGACCAAAACCGCCTATATAACCGGCTACTGTCTTATATTCAATTACTTCCTTGATCCTGGAAAATATAATATTTTTGGCATAATCCGCGTATTCTGCATAGGGAATTACGGTATTTATAAACTCACTTATCTGGGTTTCAACAGACTGGGCAGCCAGTATGCTGCCCAGCAGAGAAAATATGATGAGTACAAATGGAATAATGCAGACAAACAGAGAAAAAGCCAGTCCGCCGCTATAAAGGAATATATGATGTTCGTCCATCCTGTAATAGAGCCCCCAGAAATAATGCGGCATCAGTTTTTCATGCCCGCTTTTTTCCGGCAGTTTGATATTCCTTATTTTGTCAATCAGGCTAAATGGACGCATTCATTATATTTGATATTGAATTGTAATAAAGATCCATCAGGCGTTTCAGGTCAAATTCATAACGGCCATTGACCCTGAGGCTCTTTCCTCCTGTTTTCCCAAGGCATACAAACGGGACGTTGGCTTCAGACAGTAATTGCTCCAGCTTTTCCTTATTCCCAGCTTCCAGCGATACTATAATGCGGGACTGTGATTCGGAGAATAATGAAAAATCCTCCCTGGTTTTTACAGGTATTGTAACCTCGGCCCCAACCGGGTTCTCAGGATCAATTATACAGCATTCGGCTACTGCTGTCAGCACGCCGCCGTCTGAAACGTCATGAACCGACCTTACTAGTTTGTTTTTTATAAGTTCAAGCACTGAATCCTGGAGTCTTTTTTCTGTTTCCAGGTCCATTCTCGGGGACTCACCTGACACGGTGCCGTGTATAAGCTGTGCGTATTCACTTCCGCCCAGCTCTTCCAGATCTTCACCCAGCTGATAAATAAGGTGACCTTCTTCCTTGAAGAATGAAGTCGTTATCTCTTCCAGGTTTTCAATTAATCCTACCATTCCTATGACCGGGGTAGGATAGACTGAGGTTTCGGGTGATTCATTGTAGAAGCTTACGTTCCCGCCGGTTACAGGTGTATTGAAGAACTTGCAGGCCTCTCCCATCCCTTCGATTGCCTGACTGAACTGCCAGTATATTTCGGGTTTGTACGGATTTCCAAAGTTAAGGCAGTTTGTAATTGCAAGCGGAACGCCTCCCGAGCAGACAATATTTCTGGCAGATTCGGCCACAGCTATCTTCGTGCCTTCTTTTGGGTTCAGATAGACATACTTACCGTTGCAGTCGGTTTTTACTGCAAGTGCCTTATTAGTATCTTTTATATAAATAACTGCCGAATCGCACCCCGGGCCCACGATTGTGTTTGTCCTTACCATTGAATCATACTGCTCATAAACCCACTTCTTCGAAGCAATATTGGGTGAAGAGAAGATTTTCTCAAAAACTTCCTTCATATCTTCAGGCAGGGGCAGCTTTGAAAAATCGAATACCCTGGTAGTCTTCAGGTATTCAGGCTCCCTGGTTTCCCTTATATATACAGGGGCACCGCCTCCAAGCACCAGGTCGTATGCCGGAAGTTTTGCCTTATTGGTGCCTTCATAATCAATATCAAGTATGCCGTCATCCGTTACCTCGCCCACGATTTCGCAGTGCAGGTCCCACTTGTCAAATATCTCTTTAACTCTTTCCTCGTTGCCTTTTTTTACCACAACGAGCATTCTTTCCTGGCTTTCAGACAGCATGATCTCATAGGCTGTCATACCCTTTTCGCGCAGAGGGACCTTGCTCAGGTTCACCTTCATACCGGACTCCCCTTTTGCGCTCATTTCAGAAGTGGAACAGGAGATTCCGGCAGCGCCCATATCCTGGATACCAACAATGAGATCCTCCTTTATAATTTCCAGCGTTGCCTCCAGCAGCAGCTTTTCAGTGAATGGATCTCCCGCCTGAACTGAAGGGCGTTTAGCCTCCGACTTTTCAGAAATTTCCTCAGAAGCAAACGTAGCACCGTGTATGCCGTCTCTTCCTGTTGAAGAGCCGACTATCATAACAGGATTACCGGCGCCCTTAGCGGTTGCCGAGGCAACCTTATCTGTTTTCACGATACCAACGGCCATTGCATTCACCAGGGGATTGCCCTTGTATGCATTATCAAAGTAAACCTCGCCAGCCACAGTAGGCACTCCAAAACAGTTACCATAGTCTGCAATTCCATTTACTATGCCGTCAAACAAAAATCTTGTGCGGGCATCATCAAGTGTACCGAACCTGAGCGAATTCAGGGCTGCAATGGGGCGGGCTCCCATTGTAAATATATCGCGAAGTATACCTCCTACACCGGTTGCAGCTCCCTGGTATGGTTCAACCGCCGAGGGATGATTGTGGCTTTCTATCTTAAATGCCACGGCCAGCCCGTCTCCAATATCCACAAGGCCGGCATTTTCTTCACCGGCACCTACCAGCAGTCTTCCGCCGCTCCTGGGAAGTGTCTTTAACAGAGCAATAGAATTCTTATAGCTGCAGTGTTCGCTCCACATTACGCTTATGATACCGAGCTCTGTATAATTGGGCTTGCGGCCCAGTCTTTCGCAAATTATATTAAATTCCTCTTCTGTAAGTCCATGCTCTAAGGCTAACTCCAGGGTTACTTCGGGTTCTTTCATTCTTTATAATCCGGTTAATATGATTAAATATTTCAGTCCATAATATAACATTTTTATGGGAGCTTTTGAAGTGATAACATTTGTCATCTTATCTTTGTTGATTATTAAGGATTACGGCATTTTTCACCCCGGAATCATGAAAAAGCATATTTTCCGCATAATATCAAACCATTCTCATTAATGTGCGTCTAAATCAGTGCATACCATTTAAATGTAAAACCAGGGATTAATTATGCTTTTTTTCAAACATATTATGGCCGCAGCCATTTTATTTTCATTTTTTTTCAGACATTTTTGCACAGAATAATCACATAACCGGCGAGGTTTTTGACGCAAAAACCCGGGAACCTCTGATGGGTGTAAATATAGTAGTTAATGAACTAAAAGGCACCGGTGCCACTACAGGCGTTGACGGCAGGTTCAGCATCCAGGTGCCATCGGGCAGTTATTCGGTTACAGCCAGTTCCATCGGTTATCAGTCAGTGGTGAAAACGGACGTCATCGTTACCTCCGGAAGTGAAGCACACATTGCGATAAAAATGGAGGAAACCTCATTTCAGCTTCAGCAGGTAGTCATAAAGGCAGACTATTTTGATAAGGCCACTAAGGACAATAACCTTAGCACAGTCGTGCTGGGAGCCGAGGAAATACGGCGTTCTCCCGGTTCTGCACAGGACTTCCAAAGAATACTTCAGGGCATGGCAGGCGTATCGTTCTCAAATGACCAGACCAATGAATTATTAGTTCGCGGGGGCTCACCTAATGAGAACCTCACTGTTTTTGACAACATGGAGATCCATTCCACCAATCATTATCCAAATGAATACAATTCAGGCGGACCCATAAACATGATCAACGTGGATCTGATTGAGGACATTCAGTTTTCAACAGGCGGATTTATTTCCAAATACGGGGACAAGCTTTCCTCAGTCATGAATATTACTTCAAGAGAAGGCACAAGAAACAGCCCTTACAACGCCAACCTGAACCTTTCTATGGCAGGCTACGGAGCGGTAATGGAAGGCAGGTTAAATGAAGGCCAGGGCTCATGGATCCTCTCAGCAAGGAAAAGCTACCTGGATCTTATTAAAGGTGCCATTGGACTTACGGCAGTACCCAGATATTATGACCTGCAGTTCAAGGTAGCCTATGACCTTTCGGATATTCACAAACTGTCATTGTCCGGGATATACGGTAACGACAGAATAGCAATTGAAGGTGAAAGCGAGGTCACAAAACCCTCGCTGGCCGACAGGATAGATTCAGTGGGGATGGAGAAAGTTAACGTACAGCAATCACAGTATGCCACCGGCCTGACACTCAAGAGTCTCTGGGGCCGGAATTTTTATTCACTGATCACGCTATACTACAATAATTATCATAATACTATCGGCGTCAGCGAGGAGTTTACCGAAAGGCACTTCAACTCACAAGGCAGCATGTTCAGTTCCAGCATTCTGAAGAACAGGATAGTCTATACAGACAATTCTGACAACGGCCAGGGCGCTCTAAAAGCGGAATTTGTCTGGAACCTGGATAAAAGCCAGGAGCTCAGCTTCGGCGGAAGTGTATCGACCGGGGATTTTAAACAGAAGTTGTATATACCTGGCGACTCGGCCCGGTATTTCATAAATGGCAACTGGAGCCCTGTAATTGCGGTACAATCATCCTCACCCGTTTATAACATCCAACTGTTCGATAATTATAAAAGCTATGCGTATATCAACGATAAGCTGAAGTTTTTTAACGAAAAACTGATATTCAATCTGGGACTCAGGTACGATCACTTTACCTATAGCGGCAGGGGAAATGTAAGTCCCCGTTTTGCCATGACCTGGTATCTGGTACCCGCCTTGACAAATATTAACCTCGCATATGGGGATTACTATCAGACACAGGCTTATCCAACCTATGGC
>JBLMZM010000214.1:0-5674 GCA_050258815.1 Ignavibacteriales bacterium | reverse complement strand
AATTGATTAAACGAGAATCTATTAAAAAATATCATTATTTACAGCTAAGAGGCTAAAAGTGAGGAATGAGAAGAGTTTGTAAATATAAAATACAGAATATGAGATAGTTAATTCCTGTGATAGAATGCGCGTTAATTTATTGTGTTGAGTAAAAGAGTTTTAAAAGTCTTAATAATAATGTATCAGGATTTATACTAATTGCGAACAACAGGCAATTACATGATGCAAAAAATTTAGAGTTTTTAAGCGATTTAATGAGTGTAGTTGAATTTTAATGTAAATGTAGCGACATGAAAATTGAAAATTCTACCTATTCCAACTCTCTTCGGCAAAAAGCTGAGAAGCTTATAGAAGACCGGCAAGCAATTAATGATTCTTTGCTTGGCTTTTCATCGGACCAAAGCTATAATAAATCCAGGGAGGAGCTTATCCTGGAAATACAACTTCTGCAAATAGAAGGAGATATTCAAAATGAAGAACTGCAATTAGCCCTTAGCCAGGCAATCACTCAAACGAATAATTTAGAATTTTCACCTGGCAGTTGTTTTACCATTGGGCCAAACGGAATCATATACCAAATCAATGCTGCTGGGGTTTCCATGCTGGGTTTGGAAAAAGACCAAATCACTGGTAGTAATTTCAGACAATACATTCTTTCGGGCAATGAGTATATTTTTAATAATTTTCTCAGGGGCCTATTTAAAACCCGTACCAGAAAGACTTGTGAATTATTCTTAAGGACTGATAAAAATGCTGGTATTTGTTTACATCTGGAAGGGAATGTCGTTCCGGATACAGAACAATGTCAGGTCATTGCTTTTGATATGACCGAACGCAAGAAACGGGAAGAATTACTGGAACAAACCCAGCAGAATATTTTTGCGCTTGTTAATAACCGGGACGAATCGATCTGGTCAATCGACAACAATTTCCATTTAATCATCTATAATAATTTCTTTCGCGACGAATGCTTCGCCGCTTATAATGTTGAAATTAAAAAAGGGATGAATGTGCTCAACATATTTCCTGCTCATCTTAATCAGTTGTGGAAACAAAAATACACCCGGGCATTGATGGGCCGACGGGTGGTATTTGAATACACCAACCAGGTAGGAGAGGAGCTCCATGATTATGAAGTATTCCTTAATCCTGTATTTTCCAATAAAAAGGTTACCGGGGTTACCGCCTTAAGTGTGGTTGTTACCTGGAGAAAACAAGCCGAGGAAGCTTTACGAAACAGTGAAGAGCGTCATCGCCTGCTGGCAGACAATGCCGCCGATGTTATCTCTATTATGGACAGCAATGGACGCTTTACCTATGTGAGTCCTTCGATAAAAAAACTCACCGGTCATATCCCCACTGAATTGCTGAATCATTCTTTTCGCGAGATCTGTACTGAGGCATCGATGCAAACCGTAGAGTCTAATCTGTCAATTGCCCGTAAGGCTATGCAATCAGGAGAAACAATGGGGGAATTCAGAAATGAGCTTCAGCTTTGGTGCAAGGACGGATCCAAGTTATGGGTAGAGGTTACCACTTCGGCCATGTATAATAAAATAGGTGAGTTTGTCGGCATTTTAAGTGTTAGCCGGGATATTAATGAGCGGAAAATGGCAGAACAGGCCCTTCGGTGTTCAGAAATAAAATACCGTTCATTGTATGAAAGCATTATGGATGGTTTTGCATGTATCAACAGGGAAGGCCATATTCTTGATTGCAACGATTCGTTTGAGAAAATGGTCGGTTACAGCCGGGAGGAACTCATGGAGCTTCATTTTTCAGACATTATTCCCGAAAAGTGGCATGAGGCTGAAAAATATATCCTGGAAAATCAGATTATTCCCAAAGGCTATTCAGATGTTTATGAAGAAGAATTTATCCGCAAAGACGGCTCCATTTTTCCGGTAGAAATAAGGATCTTTTCGGTAAAGAATGAATGGGGTGAAGTAGAAAGGATGTGTGGAATCATCCGGGATATCACAGAACAAAAACGGGCGCAGGAGGAACTTTCCAAAAGTGAACAGTTGTATCATTCTTTGTTTGAGAAAAGTAATGCGGTGATGTTTTTAATTGATCCATCCACCGGTTCGATTGTGGATACCAATAATGCTGCCTGTAAATACTACGGGTACTCGCGGGAGCAGTTGAATTCTTTTAATATCACTGAGATTAACATGCTTCAGCAATCGCAGGTATTAAATACGATGGCCGAAATTGTGAAAGGGAAACCGCAGCGATTTAACTTTCAACATAAACTGGCAAATAGTAATATCAGGGATGTGGAAGTATACTCTTCTCCTATTGAAATTGAAAACCGTATATTGTTACATTCCATTATACATGATATTACCGATCGGAAGATTGCCGAAGAAGCACTTATTGCCAGTGAGGCACGTTTTCGCAACCTGTTGCAGAATGTCTCGGCTGTTGCTGTTCAGGGATATTCTCCCGATGGAAAGATACAATACTGGAATCATGCATCGGAACAATTATATGGCTATTCTGCCCAGGAGGCCATTGGCCGTAATATCGTAAAGTTGATTGTTTCCCCTGAAATGCAGGACTCGATGATACAAGGTATTCAGCAAATGGTGGAAACCGGAAGGCCGGTAGCTTCAGGTGAAATGTCACTTAAAAGGCGCAATGGCACTCATGTGGATGTCTATGCCAGTCATGCCATTGTTCAAATCCCGGGGCGCTTGCCTGAATTGTTTTGCTTTGATATTGACCTTACAGAACGTAACCTGGCACAACAAAAAGTGAGGGAGAGTAATGAGATATTTGGTCAATTTCTGGAAAACAGCCCCATCTATATATTCTTTAAAGATGAACAATCCCGTTTGTTACAGTTAAGTCGAAATTACGAAGAGCTGTTTGGCAAAAAGATTGAGGAGATAATCGGGAAAACAATGCAGGAAATTAATCCTGATACCTTCGAAAATGAATTAGGTACTGATGATGGAAGAATATTAAAGGAAGGAATCAAAATAGAAGGGGAAGATGAAATATTGGGACGCTATTTCTCAACCATAAAATTTCCAATAAAGATCCAAGGTAAAACAGTAAAAATTGCAGGATTCAGAATTGATATCACAGAACGAAAAAAAGCAGAGCGGACATTAATGGAAAATGAAGCTCGGTTGAAGGAACTCAATGCTACTAAGGATAAATTCTTTTCGATCATTGCTCATGATTTAAAGGGGCCTTTCAACAGCATAATGGGTTTTTCTGATCTTTTGATCCGGCAAATTCAGGAAAGGGATTACGATGGCATCGGGCGCTATGCCATGATTATTAAAAATTCGTCGCAGCGGGCAATGAATTTATTGATGAATCTGCTTGAGTGGTCTCGTTCGCAAACAGGAACCATGGAATTTAAACCGGAAGAAATCAATATGACTATCCTTGTCCAGGAGGCGGTACAGTTGTTCATGGATGCCGCCAGACAAAAATCCATCACACTTTACACGATGATCCCCCAGGAAATTATGGTTGTTGTAGATCGGCCAATGGTTTTAACTATTTTGAGGAACCTGATTTCAAATGCAATTAAGTTTACCCATCCCGAAGGAGAGATCCTTATTTCAACGCATTGTACAACATCAGAATGTGAAGTAAGGGTTTCCGATAATGGAGTGGGAATTAAAAAGGAAGCGATAGAAAGATTATTTCACATCCATACCAGCTATTCCACCATGGGCACCAACGATGAGATGGGTACCGGGTTGGGATTGATACTATGCAAAGATTTTGTTGACAAGCACCAGGGGAAAATATGGGTCGAAAGTGAACGGGGAAGCAAAACTGAAAGGGGGTCTACCATATTTCATTTTACGGTTCCATTGGCCGAACCGAGCGGAGACTATCCGGGAAAGGCATATTTTTAGAATTCAAATATTGTACTCGATATTCTTGCAGCTAATAGTAAGGCTATAATGTAATTCCTGCTAATCAATTTACCGTCTTTATGTGTTAATATATATATATACCATGTTCGAAGGCTTATCCTCATTATTCATTACAAATTATAAACTTCATACTGAGGAGGGAGCTTAATGGTGAGCAAGTTCGTACATTTAATTACGATGAATTAACACGGTATGGGAAAAGATAAGCCAGCGTATGAACCTGCTTCTCTTCGAAAGGAAGCAGAGAATATTTACCATAAAGGAAATTCCTTAATATCCCCTGAATTTTCAAACTTGACTAAAGGTGAACTGCTGCAGGAACTGGAAATCAGCAAAATAGAACTTGAACTTCTGCGAAAATTACTGCTCAAGAATGAACAAACAAGGAATTTAGTTGATATAACGGACTACCGGGAAATCAATGAAAACTTGGGCGATTCAGAAATTCGTTATAGAAGATTATTCGAATCCTCAAAAGATGGTATATTATTAATAGATGCTGTTAGTGGAAAGATACTCAACTTAAACCCTACGATGACCTATTTATTAGGGTATACCCGGGAGGAACTTTTAGGCAAAGAGTTATGGGAGGCTGATGCATTTAAAAGAGCAGGCTATACAAAAAATGATTTCATAGAGTTACAAATTAAAGGAGATATACGTTATAGCGATATGCCCATCATGACCAAGGATGGAAAAACTACCAGTGTCGAATTTGTAAGTACAGTATATGTGGCTGACCATGCGAAGGTGATCCAATGCAATATCCGGGATATTACAGAGCGAAAAAGAGTGGAAAATGCCTTAAAAGATAGTGAAGCCCGTTTAAAGGGCTTAAACACTGCAAAGGATAAGTTTTTTTCTATCATTGCTCACGACCTGAAAGGTCCATTTAATAGTATAGTCGGATTTAGTGAATTACTTATTGACCGCATAAGGGAAAGAGATTATGAAGAGGTTGAAAAATATGCTGTAATTATCCAGAATTCTTCAAATCGGGCAATGGACCTCATTCTTAACCTGATGCAATGGTCGCGTTCACAAACAGGTAGATTGGATTTTAATCCAGAAAACCTGGATATTGTTGGATTGATAAAAACTATAGCTCAATTATTAAATGATTCAGCCCAACAAAAATCTATAACCATCTATACCGAAATGCCAGAGAGAACGATGGTTTTTGTTGATAAAGATATGATGGCCACTGTGTTGCGGAACTTAATTTCCAATGCCATCAAATTTACAAATACAGGAGGCGAAATTGTTATCTCAGTGGATCAAAGTGTAGATAAATTGATTGTTACTGTATCGGATAATGGAGTTGGTATAAGGATGGATGCCATGGATAAGTTGTTTATAATAGAAAAGAGCTACTCCACCATCGGAACAAATGATGAAAAAGGAACAGGATTGGGACTAATACTATGCAAGGAGTTTATTGAGAAACATGGTGGAAACATTTGGGTAGAAAGTGAATTTGGGAAAGGTAGTAAATTCCATTTTTCTATTCCAATCAATATATAATGTAAGCGGTTTATGATCAAAAATCTATGAATATCCATAATGTTAACTTTTGGATGATAGTTTAAGTAAAGCTAATTGTTTGGGCATCAGTGGGACAAAAAATAATTGTCAAAAATATCTAGTTTTTATTTGGAGAAAAGAGAAAGTGCAGTATCTTTGCAACCGCTTTAACAAAAACGCCCCAGGGTGGTAAAGGAAAAGGCAGAGTGTTCTTTAAATGACTGGCAGGCAGCAAGATGCAG
>JBLMZM010000213.1:0-9830 GCA_050258815.1 Ignavibacteriales bacterium | reverse complement strand
AACAACAAATGATGAAACCTATGGTGTCGGAAGGTATCTGGATTTTGAGAAGAATGAAAATCCTGATTATGTTTACACAATTGATTTTAATCTGGCTTATAATCCTTATTGTGCATATAGCCCGAATTACAGCTGTGCAATACCTACAAAGGATGATTACGTAGATCTTGCCATAAGGGCAGGAGAAAAGAAGTTTCACAAATAAATGGAGTGTTAAGTGGTAGTTGTATTAGAAAAAAATATTTCAGACCAACAAATAGAAGAGATAATAAAGCATCTTGTTGATTTTGGTTTTGACGTGCATAAATCCACCGGTATTGAACAGATTGTTCTTGGTGCTATAGGTGTGAAACCTGATTTTGACATAAGAAAAGTTAAAATCCTTGATGGGGTCCAGGAGGTCTACAGGATTACAGAGCCGTTTAAGCTGGCCAGCAGAAGTTTTCAAAAAGAAAATTCCGTTATAGATATTAATGGAGTGCAAATAGGCGGCAATGAAATAGTTGTTATTGCCGGTCCCTGCTCAGTTGAAAGTGAGGAACAGATTTTTCTTCTAGCAGAAGTAGTAGCCAGACACGGGGGTAAAATTCTGAGGGGCGGGGCTTTTAAGCCAAGAACATCTCCATACTCATTTCAGGGTTTAGGGGAAGAGGGGTTAAAGCTCATGCGAAAGGCAGCAGATGCCCACAATCTTCTGGTGGTTACTGAAGTAATGCAAATTGAGCAGATAGAACTTGTAGAAAAGTATGCCGACATCCTTCAGATAGGTGCCAGGAACATGCAAAACTATCCTTTCCTGAAAGAACTTGGCAAATCCCGGAAACCAATTATGTTAAAGAGGGGACTTGCTGCTACAATTGAGGAATGGATGATGTCCGCAGAATATATACTATCGAACGGAAATAAGGATGTGGTATTATGTGAAAGAGGCATCAGGACTTTTGAAACCTATACAAGGAATACTTTTGACCTTTCCGCAATTCCTGTTGTGCATAAAAGGAGTCATCTTCCAATAATTGCTGATCCCTCACATGCAACGGGTTACAGGGACCAGGTAGTTCCAATGGCAAGAGCTGCGGTTGCTGCCGGTGCTGATGCAATTATGGTTGAGATACACAACAACCCTGAAAAAGCATTGTCTGATGGGCCTCAGGCATTATTCCCTGAACAATATGCAAAAATGATGAACGAAATAAGAGCTATTGCAGCCGCAATTGGCAGAAGCATCTGATGAAAAAAGAGAGTAATAACCGGTTGTTGAATGATCAGGATCCCTTAAAAGTAGCTGTAATAGGTCTCGGCCTGATCGGTGGTTCAATAGCTAAGACATTGAGGAAAAGCGGTACCTTGTTCCGTATAAGTGCTTTTGACAGGGACGAAATCACGCTTAAGGCAATAGAAGACGGGATTATCGATACTCAGTTAAAAAGTATTGAGGATGCCCTGTCCAGTGATATTATATTTCTTTGTCTTCCGCTGGGTCTTTCCTTGCAGATCTTTGAGGAATTGGCTCCGCGCCTTCATGAAAATACTATATTGACGGACGTTTGCGGTATAAAAGGGAGGTTTGAAGTCATCTGGGATTCAATTGACAGCAAAGGCGTTTACATTGGCGGACACCCGATGACAGGAAAGGAAAAAAGCGGCTATAGTAATTCAGACCCTTTGTTGTTTGAGAATGCTTTATATATTATTTCTGACCGGGCAAAAGAATCAGCATTAATGGGCAAATTCCTTGCGGTTGTTCAATTACTGGGAGCAAGGGCTGTATTTCTGGACCCATATGTTCACGATACAGTGGTGGCTAAGGTCAGTCATCTGCCGCAGCTACTTTCAGTTGCCCTGGTAAATAGTGTTGCAAAAGATACTCAGCCAACAGTCAATGCCATGGATTTTGCTGCGGGTGGCTTCCGGGACATGACCCGCATTGCTTCCAGCAGTTTCGAAATCTGGAAAGATGTAATCAGTATAAATAAAAATGAAATCCTAAGTGCTTTAGATTCATTATTTGATGAACTTAAGCACTTAAAGGAAACTATTATCAATGCTGATATGGACGGTCTCGAAAAACTTTTCGATTTAGCCCGGATCAGAAGGAATGAAATACCCAAAAATACAAAAGGATTTATTACACCTCTTTCTTATATCTCAATCTATGTTAAAGATGAACCCGGTATTATAAGCAAATTTTCTACCGTGTTGTATAACAGATCAATAAATATAAAAGATATTGAGCTTTTGAAAGTGCGCCAGGGGACCGGTGGGACATTTCAACTAGCGTTCGAATCTAAAAATGAGTGTGAAAAGGCAAAAGGAATCCTAACGGAAGCTGGTTTTGATATTTTTGACGTGCTCATTTAATCGGGATTTAATACTTTTGATAGAGTAGTTTGTTTATAACTTCGAAACTTAAATCCGGGAATTCTTCCAGCAGCAGACTCATTGCATCGGGGACAGAAATGTCTGATGTCCTGAGCTGACGATATTTAAGCTGAATCTGGTACTCCCTGACCTTCTTTTTGTTAAGCAGACCCTCAATGGTCAGTAATTCGAAGACATCGTTGCTGATTAAGTCTGATAATGGGTTGTTGTTCATTAATAATTCCTGCAAATCCATGTAAATATTTACTCTATTCAGAATGATTATCGACAGAAGTATTCATTTTTATAATGGAATTTTAGGTAAATTTTTTGGGATATAGTAAGAATCTGTGATATAGAAAACAATTTACGTTCCAGCAAAGTATTATCTTAAAGAAATTCTTTGTTGGGATACGATATTTTCACAGACCAGATGGAGTCATAATTTAAGTGTAGATCAATACGTGGAAATTAGCCAGATTCGCAACTTCGGATTTTGTTGATATCAGTTTAAATTTTAATTATTTTTTATCGATCTTATTCAAAATAGAAAACATTTATGCGGATTTTTTATAGATTATTTCTTCTGACCCTGTTTGTGTTAGTTGTTGATTTTCCGGTACTTGCCTCTCAAAATTTTTATTTTAGGCTAAATCAATTGGGTTTTCTGCCAGAGGACATAAAAACGGCAGTTATTATGTCAAGGCAGAATCTGAGCGGCAAAAAGTACGAAATTGTTGAACAGACAGGCAAGAAGGTAATATTAAGCAGTATCTTGAATAACGGGATCCAGGGAGCCGGTAATTTTAGCTTTAATTATGTGATCGATTTTTCTTCAATAAGAAAACCGGGTAAGTTTTTTATTTCATGTGAAGGAAGGAAATCAAGTATATTTTCCATTGGCGGGAATATTTACGACTCCATTGCTGATTCATTGCTGTTGTTCTTTAAGGTCCAAAGGTGTGGTTATACTAATCCACTTTTACACGGTGTTTGTCATCCTGCAGATGCAACCAGGATAATAAACAAAGATGGACCTGAAAATAATAAAATTGACGTTACCGGTGGCTGGCATGATGCCGGTGATTATGTAAAATTTCTAAATACTACAGCCTTTACAACGTACTTATTGTTATTTTCATATGAATTTGATCCGGTAAAATTCGGTTTTGACAGCGATAAGAATGGTATTCCGGATATACTTGAAGAAGCCAAAATCGGGCTAGACTGGCTGTTGCGGGCAAATGTAAACGACAATAGGTTTATTACACAGGTGCAGGACCTGAGGGATCATGATCAGGGATGGCGGATGCCTGAAAAGGATCAGCTGGCCTTTGACCGCCCGGGTTTTACAGGAACGGGTAAGAATCTGACAGGAATTTATACGGCTGTAATGTCCCTGGCATCCAGAATTTGGAAGGAAAAACTGCAGTATAATGAATTTGCTGACAAGTGTCTTAATACTGCTATTAAAGTTTATTCATTGCGTAGTAAGGTCCCTGATCTGGATAAGAGTGGGACGGGGATGTATCAGGATAGCAAGTATGCCGGTAAACTTGCTTTAGGTGCTGTTGAATTATATCAGAGTACAAAACAAAGGGAATATTTAGCCGATGCTATAGGCTATGCCGATCAGGCTAAATCCGATTTCTGGTGGAGCTGGGGAGATATTAATTCGCTGGCTGATTATAAAATCGCAAAATATGAGCCCAGATTTAAGGACTATATTTTTAACAACCTTAAATTGTTCAACGACACGAAAAATAAGAATGTTTTTGGTGAGGCAGCCGGTGACAGCTGGGGTTCTAATAATGCTGTTCTTGGATGTGCATTACAGGCGATCTTATGGAAGAAGCTAACGGGCAATAATAGTTTTGATTCACTGACTGTTTATCAAAGGGATTTTATACTGGGAAAAAATCAATGGGGGATCAGTTTTATTTATAATATTGGCACTTCTTTTTCTAAGAACTTCCATTCCCAGATAAGTTTCTTTAAAAGGGGGTATCTCCCTGGGGCAGTTGCAGCCGGCCCGATAAGCAGAAAAAAACTGGAAAGTTATAAGATTGAAATGTCAGGAAAAGATCCACTTAAACAGTTCCAAACAGAGGCAGCAGTGTACCAGGATATCAGAACTGATTATGTTACAAATGAACCGACTATTACGACTAATGCTACGGCTGTATTTGTGTTTGGATACTTTTCTGGTAAAAGGTGATTAAATTACTTAGGGGTTTTTGTTCTATTCCGAAACACTTTAGGTTTGGTTTTCTCAAAATGGAGCATTATATCCGGGGACAGGCGAAATTTGTTGCTGTTTGGCACATAATTTAAGGCATAGAAATTGAATTATTAATAATAAAGTCAGGTAACCATATGAAAAGGAATATACAATTGGTGCAATCAGGAATTTCTCTTGTAGATCAGGCATGGGGTGGATTTTACAAAGGTGGTACTTACTTAATAATTGGTCCACGTAAATCAGGGAGAACCTTGCTGGGTTTACAATATGCTATGCAGTCAGCTAAACAGAATGAGGTGTGCCTGTATTTTACAAACATGAGGCCTAAGGATTTGATGATTCATGCGGCGTCAATTGATTTCGATATTCAGTCATACATGAATCAAAACCTGATTGTTGTTGTCAGGGTTGCGCCGCCAACTGACTTATACGATTTAAGGGATCCGGACGAATATTTAATTGAATATCTTAAAGATATAACTACTGTTGTGGAACAATTTTCTCCAAACCGCATAATTTTCGATGAGCTGACCCCATATATCGGTTTCAACAACCTGACTTTGCTGAGAGAATCATTTCTTGAAACGTTGGAAACGATAGAACAAAAGGATACTACAAGTCTGTTTATAATTGGCGAACCTGCCACACCGGTTGCACAGTCTATTGTGGATGTTTTGGCTCAAAATGTTACGGCTACGATATTCCTTCAAAAAAAGTCCCTTGCAGGTAATTCCAAGGCGATGGACAATAAAATGATAATTACTCCAAATATTGGGCATACAGAAGGCCAGTTCTCGGCAAATTATTCAATTGAAGCTTATAAGGGTATTGTAACAGATTTCAGACCCTCCAGACCGATGGATACACACCAGACCTTCCCTGGTATGAATAAACAGGTAAAAGACTCCCGGTATCTCTCTCTTTCTAATTTCGAAATGACGTCTGAGCCATATTCATTCTCTAATTTATATGAATATAATGATTTTCAGCTGATACTAAATAATCAGATTGCATTATATAAGAGTACGGGACAATTGTTCAACCTGGTTTCCTTTAAATTGGATCCTGAGGCAGAACGTAGCGGGTTATTGACTATTAATCAGCTGCAGAACGCTATAAGGCTTGCCACAGACAAAAAGGATAAGATCTGTATATATGACAACAAGGTTATAGTGCTTTTAATCCGCAGCGATAAGAAAAGCCTTCCAGGGTTTGTTTCAAAAATTCAGAGTAATCTCCCAAGCAATGAACCCGACTATATAAAAACGGTATTACAATTTATTTCAGTCCTTTCAGTAGAAATTGACGAGCATATTGAAAATGCAGATTCAATAATGAGTAATGTGCTGGCTGAAGAAAACCGTACGGGAAAAAACAATGACCCATTTAACAGATATGAATCATATTAATGAAAAAAATTATACTTACAATATTCATTCTGGCAGCTACCTGCCTTTCTTCAGCTCAAAGCAGTCATGATGCTTTAAAATCTGAAGCATTAAAACACATGCAGGCTGGCAGATTTGGTGAAGCAATCGATTTGTTAAATAAATTTGTATCAGCATATCCCCACCTTCCCGAAGGGTTAAACCTCAGAGGATTTTGCTTTGAAAAAAGAGGCCAGTTGGGTGAAGCCGTCCTTGATTATCGAAGAGCACTTAAACTTGCCCCAAACAACTCAGAGATAAGGAAAAACCTGACTCGTGCTGAAAACACCTGGTATCCATTACTTTATAAGAAAATTGAAGGCCATAAAAGAGAAATAGCCATCAACCCACAATCTGCAGTCAACTACCTGGAAATTGGTAAATGTATGAAAGACCTGGGGAAATGGGATGAGGCTGAGAACTGGTACGATGAGTATTTAAAGCTTGAAACTGCCTCTCAGGATGAAATCATCAGGTACAGTGAAATCCTCGCTCACAATAATCACCTTGTCAAGGGTGAAAAAATATTAAAAGCATATACTGACAAATTTCCTGATGATCAAAGATTATGGAGCAGGTATGGTTTTTTTACGATGTGGCTTGGGAAGAATAAGATTGCTGTAAAAGCATTTGAGAATGCATTAGCCATAAAACCTTATTTCAAGGAAGCTCAGGATGGGTTGGACCAGGCTAAAGGGAAAGCTTATATTTTTGAATGGACTGATACCACTGCAAGATATAAAAAGAATGCTCAACCCAAGGAATACGCGATTGATAAGTATTACAGAATATTAAAAACCAAACCTTCCGACAATACTACAAGAGTACAGCTGGTTGATGAGCTTTTAAAGGTGAACAGGCTTGAAGAAGCCTACCAGCAGGTACAAATTCTGGCTAAAACCCAGAATGGAGACCAGAAAATTCAGGCTTTATATGACAGTGTACTTGCAGTAAGAGAGAGTATACTAAAGAAAAGGATTCAGGATTATTCAGCCAGACTGGAAAAGAATCCCTCAGATAAGGAAGCTGTCCTCAAACTCGCTGAATATTATAGTGATCTTTTTGACTATGATAATGCAACAAAAATATTAAGTACTTATCTGGAAAGTGACAGTAGTTCGGATAATTTTGAAATAAGATTCAGACTTGCACAATATTCTGCCTGGAACAGGGATTTTAGTAAAGCTCTGGAGCAGGCAAATTTCCTTTTGAATAAGGACCCTGAGAACCTTAATTATCAATTGCTTAGATCACAGCTTGCAGTTTGGACAGATCAGGATTTTAATCTGGCAAAGGGTTACCTGGAGAATATTGTAAAGAAAGAGCCTAAAAACTTTGAAGCCATTCTTGCGATCGGGACTTTATATAGCAGTCTGGAAAATTTTGATGAAGCCAAAAAATATCTGGAAATAGCCCGGAGCATTGATCCTACAAGTAAATATGTTGAGCAGCTTGAAACCAGGGTAAATTATATGATTTCCCGGGCTGAGGAAAAGAAGATATTTGCAATACTGGAAGATGGACGAAAATTAGTGGTCGAACAGCATGATTGCCAGGGAGCTCTGTTAAAGTATGACGAGTACTTTTCAAAAGTTACTCCAACTAACTTACTGCTGCTGGAATATGCTGATGTAAATAGCTGTGCGAAAAATTACCAGAAAACCATTGATATATATACCAAAATCCTGAGTGAGGAGTATACTTTTGACGTTGCGCTCCTAAGGGCTAAGGCATACTTGTGGAGTAATGATTCTGCAAATGCCCTGGTAGAATTTAAGAAGCTTGATTCAGAAGCGCCCGATAATTTTGAAGTTAAGATGCTCCTCGGGGATTCATATTATGCTATGCATGAATATAGTGAAGCCAGGGATGTTTATGAAAAAATACTGGAAGGGACAACCGATTCAACTAAAATTGCCCTGATACAACCCAGACTTGGATGGCTTCCGGTATCAGGTATTAATTCCATTTTTGCTACATTCCCCAACTATGTTGGATTCGCTCCGCAGTTCTCATATTATTCTGACAACCTGAATCTGAAATTCCAGAATACAGGCGGGCGGCTTGAATTAGGTTTAACCGGGTACCTTACTATAGGAGCAACCTTCAGCAGGGGAACGATTCAATCCAATATTACTTCCAGGAGCTTCACCGTATTCAAAGGAAATTTGTTCCTGAGATTTTCAAAGTACCTCTCCTTCTCTACTGGCTTGGGAAATCTTACATATCAGGGAACAAATAACCATAATGTTGCCGATGCAAATATCCGGTTTGATAAGGAGAACAGTTTTAGCTTACTGGGAAGTTATGAAAAGACAGATGCAGGAATTATACTTTTTTCGACGCGTCTCATAGATTTTCGAATCAACGCCAATGTCTTCAGATTTTCGGGGTATTACCAAAATCAACATAACTTAAGATTCTCCGGGTTATTTTCATACCTTAATTTGTCGGACGGAAACGGGGCAAATGACCTTCAATTGAGATTAGGAAAGTCATTTGAACCAGAGGTTTTTGTCGGATATGAATATGTTTATTCCAACTATGCCAGAAAGTCCAACTTTTACTACTCACCCAAAAACTTTGAATCTCATAGCATATGGGGAGAATGGGATATTCAGAAAAATGCTGAGTTTAATTTAACTTTGGGAGCAAAGATCGGTTATGTCCCTTTGGGCGATTTTATACTCAGAGAAATATCCGGGAGCACTACCTATAAAATCCTGAATTCATTATCTATTACAGGAAAACTGGCAGCCGGAGGAACATTCAGGTTTGATACATCATACAATTATGTCTCGGCGAATCTTTCCGCTTACTGGAGTTTTTAACTTTATCCTATTATCGTCTCAATTGTTTTAAGTTTGGAAGAAGAAAGCCGGATCAATGATCCGGCTTTGTTTTACCAAATCCCCGGCTTTTATCCTTGAAGATTGTCCCTGATCTTATAATTATATAATATTATACAGATTTAACAATATAGTACTATTACTGGTTTGGTTTTAATGAGGATGGTATGTCCTATAATGAAGCCGAGTTGATAGAAAACTGCTGATGAGCAGAGTAAAATTTCGGGAATTGTCTGGCAATACTTCTAAATCAGATTATTATTTAATGGTAGTTTTACATGAATGGATTAATAAGATTCAATGGATATTTATTAAAAACATTAGGAAATGGAAAAATCTAAATTATCTCAGATTGTTATTTCAGAGGCATTTGAAACAATAAAACGTGAAAACAGAAAATTGCAAAAGGAAAATGCGGAGCTGAAAAAATATTCCAATCTTCGTCAAAAGGATATAGAGCAGTTCAAGCACTTTGGTGATCTGCTCAGAATAGGGATATTTTTAATAACTCCTGATGGTTTACTGATCGACTGCAATGCGCAATTCACAGAAATGTTGGGCCAATCTGAAAAAGATAAGATTCTCGGGATAAATATTTTTAATAATTATTTTCCTGGCTTTTCGAAAGTGGATTTCCTTAATGAAATCATAGTAAAGAAAACAGTGCTGGAGCTGGAAGTAAAACTTAATTCTGATGCTGAACCCGGGAAGCGATTTTATCTTAGTGCTGAAGGAACCATTGACTCAAATGGGAGGATAAAACAAATAATTGGCACTTTAAGGAATATTTCAGAAAGAATGGAATCGGCAGCAGCTGATATTCAATTATTTAAGGATCTGACAGATAATGCGAAGGACGGGATACTGATTGCTAATGACCGGGCCTTCTTTATTTATGCTAACAAAAAAGCTGCAGAATTATTGGGTTATTCTGAGGAAGAACTGCTTACC
>JBLMZM010000212.1:0-11637 GCA_050258815.1 Ignavibacteriales bacterium | reverse complement strand
GATGCATCCTTTTTAATGTGAAGTATCTTTACGTCATTTCTCTTTGCAAAATATCCCACACCGCCATAACCTATACCCTTGGGATCCTTCGAAACTGCTTCACCGAGAGATGCTGTGCCCTGAAGCACCTGCGTGGAGGGGGCATAATCGACCTGTTTGCCCGAGGCATCCTTGCCAAGCACGTGATCTTTAAAGAATTCATAAGTTCCGCTGCTGTTTTCTCTTCCGTAGAGTATTATTTCAGCATCCTGACCTCCCAGCTCTTTCCAGTTTTTTATCTTGCCTGAAAAGATATCCCTCAGGTTTGCAATTGTCAGCTCATTGATCTTATTTGAAGTGTTTACGATGAGCGCTATTCCGTCAAGGGCAACCCTGATTTCCTTTGGATTAATATTCCTGCTTTTGGCTGTTTCCATTTCGGTGCTCTTTAATTCACGGCTGGCATTTGCAATGTTTGTAGTGCCGTTAAGCATGGCAGCAATGCCCGTGCCCGATCCGCCTCCGGTTACCTGAATGGAGACGCTGTCGTTTTTGGACATGTAGTCCTCGGCCCATTTCTGCGAGAGATTCACCATCGTATCGGAACCCTTTACTGTAATCATCGTCTTGTTGCCAGTCTCAGGTTTCTTGCAGCCGAAACCGAGGAGTGTAACCATCAGGACCAGCGCGCTTAATAAAATGTTTCTCGAATTTTTTGACATAATTTTAACCCTCTTAATTTAATTTATACCCCTAAGTTAAGGGAAAAATAAACTATCCACTGTTAAGTTTATGTTAAGAAATTAGGTTCATAAAGTAAAGAAGAGGAAAAAACCCTTAATCTATGGGTGGAACTATCCTGGGTTAATAGATTGCTTCCCTGACCTTTGCACTGATATAATCCATGATCCAGACAACAACGGCAATCATGAGTACGATCAGGCCGACTTCGTGCCAGCGCGCCAGCCCCTGATACTGCATCAGCATTGTACCGATGCCGCCGCCGCCGACAAGACCTATAACGGTTGCCATCCTCACATTAATATCCCACCTGTAAATTGTAAAGGACAGGAACGGCAGAATGATCTGAGGTACTACTGCATACCAGACTACCTGCACCCTGTTGGCGCCTGTAGCAACGATAGCCTCTATGGGACCCTCCTCAATGCCTTCAATTGCCTCGGAGTAGAGCTTTGCATTTGAGGCAACGGAATGCACGAGCAGGGCTATCATACCTGCATAGGGACCAATGCCCACCCACACCGAGAATATAATTGCCCATATAAGAGGCTCTATGGAACGGATGAAATTAAACACTATTCTGAGGATATAGTAAATTGCAAAAGAAAACTTGCTTTCCTTCATCAGATTGCGCGCCGTAAAGAAGCTCACGAGGAATGTGGGCGGTATGGATAACAAGGTTGCTATCAGGGCCAGGTATATTGTTTCAATTATTGCAAACAGCGCGTCGTCAAAAATTCCGAATTCAGGATGGAACATAGCGCCGAATATCCTGCTGGCCCCCTGTAAACCCTCAGTGCTGAAAAGGTCGGCTATGGAGATTTTTGTAACCACCCAGCCGGCAATGAATGTAAGGTCGAACAGGAACCATGCGAAGATCTCAACGGTCCATTTAGTAACCCTATTGTCCCTGTGCACACCGAAAAGCCTGCATGAAAGCGACGTGCGGGTAAAAGTCCACGCCGTGCCAAATACAATGCCTGCAGCTAAAATTACTGCCATCTGTTCCCACGAGAACGGGATCTCGCGCAGGTTAAGTATGAACTTGTAATATATTATCCTTTGAATCAGGAGAATGGAATAGAATACGAGGAAAATATCCAGGAATATGGCCTTTACAAAGTCTATTTTTGCCTGCTTTTCCTGTTTCTTAACCAGCATTTCTTTGGGATGTATGTTTTCTACCCGTACAGTATTCATTTTAATGTTTCCAGCCGGACTGCCTGCTCATGGTAAAACAGGGCAGATATTTATCATGAATTTTCTCTTCAATCACTGTTTATCTGATCTCTACTTCCTGGGCTTCTTCACCGTAGATTGTCCTGAACCATTCCTCATCAATATCCTTCGGGGCGCCTTCATAAACTATCATTCCTTCGCGCAGTGCTATTACCCGCGTTGCATATCTTCTGACCAGGCTTAGGAAGTGGAGGTTGCAGATTACAGTTGTACCGAATTCCTTGTTGACTCTTTCAAAATACTGCATTACAGAATTGGAAGTTGCAGGATCGAGTGAGGCTACCGGCTCATCTGCCAGCAGCAGTTTTGGATTCTGCATGAGGCTGCGTGCAATTGCCACGCGCTGCTGCTGTCCCCCGCTCAGCGAATCGGCCCTTACATCAGCTTTTTCTTCAATACCGACAATCCTGAGGCACCTGTAGGCATCCTCATAAGTCTCCGGAGAAAACCTTTCCAGAATTGAATCCAGCGTACCCATCGAGGCCAGGCGTCCGGTCAGTACGTTTGTGAGCACCGATCTCCTGTGGATCAGATTAAAATGCTGGAAAACCATGGCTATCTGCTGATGCACACTTCTTAAATCCTCGCCCTTAACGTGCGAGATATCCTTGCCCATGAACTCAATTGAGCCTTTGGTGGGTTCCAGCAGTCTGTTAATGCACCTCAGAAGGGTTGATTTTCCCGATCCGCTGAGACCTATAATTACAAGAAATTCGCCTTCCCTGACGTCAAAACTTACCCCTTTCAGGGCGTGGGTGCCGGTTTTATACATTTTATGTAAATTATCAACTTTCAGAAGCATCTTGTTAACCAACCTCTTTCATTAAACCGCCTTATGCCAGCGGCAATCTATAATTAATACTTTTATCCCTGACTTTTACCTAAGCACATAGTATCTATTAATTAACCATTCCTTTGAGAGAAATGTTCTGTTTCTGCAGCATTTTTCGGAGGGGATCATAATCGCTGTCTGTTGCCTTTATGAGTCCAACCACGTCGTAGATTTCAAACATAGCCTTTTCGCCTTCGGGAGTCTTTACAAATTTGAGGAAAGCATTTACTATTTTTTCCTTCATTTCCTCCGGCAGGTCCTTTCTGAATACAAAAGGATCATTCGGTATCTCTTCAGTAAAACCAATTATCTTTACTTTTTTCTCCACGTCGGGGAACTGGCTCAAAACCCTCATTCTGGCATCCATGATTTCACCGGTCCTGGCATTGCGGTTTGCGTAATAAGTGGCACCGGCGTCAACCTGTTTCTGGTATATCATGGTAACCACGTTGTCGTGCTTCATTGCAAAAACTTCTTCTGAGGGCTTGATTCCCTTGCTGTCCAGCAGTGCCTTTGGCAGTATGTACCCCGAGGTTGAAGAGGGATCCACATAAGCTATGCTTCTGCCCTGAATGTCTGCGATGCTGTCAATGCCCGACCCTACCCTGGCCAGGAACTGCCCCTTATAGTTTACTACGCCGCCCTCCCTTACTATCCTGAGCCTGGCTTCGGCACCGTACTTTTCGTGAGCCATCAGGTAGGAGAACGTGTTGATGCCTGCGATATCGGCCTTTTTTGTGCCGAAAGCCTCCACTACTGCAATAAAGCTGGCGGGAACGGCCGTCGTAAAGTAATACCCGGTCTCTTTTTCAAGAAAGCTTACCAGCTCCCTGGCATTCATTGTAATTCTGCTGGCATCGACTGAGGGGGTAAAATACAACCTGAGGGGATTATTCCTGGTACCCAGATCATTTTTCTTTAAATCCTGAACAGAAGAGACAACAATAAACAGTAGAATCGGGGATAAATAAATTAAATATTTTAATAGTTTCATGTTTTGCCAGATTGTTAGTACATATTTGCTGTCTCATAGATAACCGTGTAACCGTATCAGCTGCATAATTGCGGTATCTTTTTTCAAAAACTGATCCGGACAATTGCGCTCAAAAGAATGTAATACTATTTTTTCTGATTTTTAATGATGAAAACCGGTATACTGCTGAAAATCACCCAAAACCGCACATTATTCGCCGAAAATCGTTACAACAAGCCTCCTGGGACCGCCATAGTCCCTGTGCTCGCAAAGATAAATACCCTGCCAGATACCCATATTCAGGCTGCCATTTGTAATTGGAATTGAGAGACTCTGCCCCAAAACCGAGCTTTTTATGTGTGCCGGCATGTCATCGCTGCCCTCAGTATTGTGCCTGAAATACGGCGCATTTTCCGGCACGCTCCCTGAAAAATAGGATTCCATGTCACTCCGCACATCAGGATCAGCATTTTCGTTAATTGTAAGCGAAGCTGAGGTATGCTGAATAAACAGATGCAATATTCCTATGGAAATCCGCCGTATTTCAGACACCTGCAGTAATATCTCTTCGGTTACCAGGTGGAATCCGCGCGGCTTTGCCTTCAGGGTTATCTCCTTCTGAAACCAGTTCATCTTATGCTCCTGCTTTTTTTATCTTAATAAGTATTACTTTTCTTCTCAGACGGTCAGCTTTTTATTAAGTATCTTTTCAACTTTCCTGATCTTGCTTTCCATCCGGCTCTCCTTCCCGGCACGGTAATCTACCTTAAGATTTACGCTGATCCTTGAGCAATCCTCCTCCAGAAGCCTGAAACAGCCCGTAACAACTCCCATAACCTCGTCCCACTCCCCTTCCAGTATAGTTCCCATGGGGGTAAGTTTATATGTAACAC
Source organism: Ignavibacteriales bacterium (assembly GCA_050258815.1). Classification (GTDB taxonomy): domain Bacteria; phylum Bacteroidota; class Ignavibacteria; order Ignavibacteriales; family SURF-24; genus JAAXKN01. Next base: position 6,980 of record JBLMZM010000212.1, on the reverse strand, counting down.
CGCTTTCATCAATATAATTCAGTATGCGCGATATGTAGCTGCTCAGACTCTCCCCTTTATCCAGGGGACTCATGCTGAATTCAAGTAAAACCATACAGACCTCAGATTATTTTATATTAAATTAAAATTTCTGCAGCAATTATCCGAAAATAATATTATTTATTTAGTAATAAGGTGAATCCTATTTATGCCTGTTGCATCTAATTACTATAAAATAAATTAATAAAAGCAGAAGGGAAACTATGTTAGAACATTTAACCAAAGAGACTTTCCTGAAGAAAGTTTTTGACTATGAAAACAACCGGGAGTGGAATTATTCGGGTGAACTCCCCTGTCTTATTGATTTTTACGCCGACTGGTGCGGCCCGTGCAAGATGGTAGCCCCGATTTTAGAAGAATTGGCCGTGGAATATGAAGGAAAAATAAACATCTATAAAATAGATACTGAAGCCGAACAGGAACTGGCTGGAATATTTGGCATTAGAAGCATTCCTTCGCTGCTTTTCTGCCCGAAAGGTGACAGACCGCAGATGGCCCAGGGCGCTCTGCCCAAGGAAGCATTAAAAGAAGCCATTGAGAAGGTGCTTTTAGCCACTCCGGTTGAAGACAAATAAGGAGTTTCTGACCCCGATGACTGAACATATCCCGGATACCCGGTCCTTTTTCCCGCTGGTATCCGGGATTTCCTTTTTTACCCCTTAAAAGTCCCGCAAGTCCTTATATATTAAAATTTAACCCCGTTTTTTTACATTATTTTCATCACCGCCGAAATATTGTTTTTATCTTATTCCCTTTTTTTTATATTTTAGCATATTTTTATCCAATTATTAATCAGAGCTAACAAAAATGAAATATTTAATCGGAATGGATGGCGGCGGCACGAAGACTGCATGTGTTGTAACTGACCTTGATGGGAATAAACTGTTTGAATGCACAGGCGGCCCCTCGAATTTTCTTATGATAGGCACCGATACCGTATCTGAAATGCTTTTTAACCTGATCTCCAGGTGTAAAGATGAGCTGAATGCTGAATACAGCGACTTTATTTCTATTGTCCTTGGTACAACCGGCGCAGGCAGAAGGCCTGATGCGCAGAAACTTGAAGATGCTTTTAACGAATACTCGCAGAAAAAGGGTGTCTGCTTTCAGTCGTTTTATGTGGACAGCGACGCACGCATTGCCCTGGAGGGCGCTTTTTCGGGAAATCCCGGCAGCATACTCATTGCCGGCACCGGATCTATTATGTTCGGTAAGGATGAAAAAGGCATAGTTCACCGCGTCGGAGGATTCGGCAGATTTTTAGGCGACCAGGGCAGCGGTTACGTAATAGGACGCATGGGCTTAACAATGGTAACCAAGGAAATGGATGGGCGCGGCGAAAAAACAGTGCTCACCCAAATGATCGCAGAAAAATTCAATCTCATCAGCCCTGAAGTATTGATTTCAGAGGTATATAAAAATAATTTTGACATAGCAACCGTCGCCCCGCTAGTGATCGAAGCGGCTGAAAAAGGCGATGAGGTCTGCCAGAGCATAGTTGAAGAGGAAAGTTATGAGCTGATACTTCATATTCACGCTATGCTGAAAAAGATCAATGAACCAGTACTGAACCTGTCGCTCATTGGCGGCATTATTAGTTCGGAAAATTACTTCGCTTTCCGCTTCAGGGAACAGGTTACAAAGAACCTTCCCAACGTAAATATTAAACAGCCTGACCTGCCCCCAGCAATGGGTGCAATAGTTCTTGCCAAACAACAGGTTAAGAAGTAAAGAAACATTTTTCCCAAAAGGAGCTTTTGATGACTAAGAACAATTCTGATTTAATGGTCGATAAACCAGCTGCGGCAAACGCACCTGAACCGGCCAGGAAAGGTAAACCGGCATCCAGGAATCCCTGGGCATGGGTTCCTTCCCTCTATTACGCGGAAGGCATTCCTTATGCCATAGTTATGCTGGTTTCAATTATCATGTATAAGGACATGGGGATTTCAAATAAGGATATCGCATTTTTTACCAGCTGGCTCAGCCTGCCCTGGGTAATTAAACCCTTATGGAGTCCGTTTGTGGATATGTTCAGGAAAAAACGTTCCTGGATAGTCGCCATGCAGTTCCTTATCGGCGTGGGTCTTTCCGGAGTTGCCCTTACGATCCCGGCAACAGCATTTTTCCAGTATACACTGATGTTCTTCTTCCTGCTGGCATTCAGTTCGGCTACGCATGACATTGCAGCCGATGGTTTTTATATGCTTGCCCTCGATAAGCACAACCAGGCATTCTATGCAGGAATAAGAGGCACTTTCTACAGAATAGCAATGATAACCGCACAGGGAATTCTTGTAATTATAGCCGGAACACTCGCCAAGACCAGCGGCGTTGTACACGCGTGGACAGTGGTGTTTTATATTGTTACGGGACTCTTTTTCCTCTTTGCAATCTACCACCTGTTCGTTTTACCCTTTCCCGCAAGCGACAAACCTGCGGTTTCTGAGGGTTCAGGCAGTGTATTTAAGAATTTTGTAAGGACCTTTGCCCTGTTCTTCCAGAAAAACAAGATCGGTCTCGTTATCGCTTTCCTTCTGGTATACCGCCTGGGTGAAGCCCAGCTGCTGAGCCTTGTTGCCCCGTTCCTTAAGGATCCGCGTGAGGTGGGAGGCCTGGCCCTCACTACACAGCAGATCGGTATTGTGTCGGGAACCGTTGGCGTTGTAGGTCTCCTCTGCGGTGGTATAGTAGGTGGCATCCTGGCAGCCCGCGTTGGTTTGGGAAAAGCCTTATGGTGGATGTTCGCCGCTATTAACCTGCCTGCCTGGGTATACGTATTTCTGTCATTTACACAGCCTGATAACATTTATATAATCAGTGCAGCCGTTGGCTTCGAACAGTTCTGCTACGGTTTTGGTTTTACGGCCTACATGCTCTATATGATGTATGTATGTGACGGAGAACTTAAAACATCACACTACTCAATTGCCACAGGCTTTATGGCACTCAGTATGATGATCCCCAGAATGTACAGCGGATGGCTTGAAGACCAGATCGGCTACCAGATGTTCTTCCTCTGGGTTGCCCTTGCAGTCATCCCGGCTTTCTTCGTTACCAGGGCACTTCCTTTTGACCCTGCATTCGGCAAAAAAAGCGAGGCAAAGTAAAAAAAATAGGATTTTATTAATTAATAAAATTGGCGATAATTACCCCGCCCCTTCGTTCCACTTTCTCTTCCAGAATGGGAACGCAAGGGGCTTTTTTTTAGTTATGTAAGTAAGGCCATATCTGCGGTCTTGACCTCCAGAATCCATACAGAGGGAAATTTGAAAAAAATTACGCTGATTTTATTAATTTTGGGACTGACTTTATCTTTTTCTGCAAAGTTATCGTCACAATTTACGGTTAAGTACATTGCTGATAAACCGGAATCCCCGATGAAAAAGAGCTCTGAAGTCCCGGCTCCATATGCTGACTTCAATCTTTCCGAGGCCGACATACGCTGGGTTGAAAATACTCTCAAGCACATGACTCTCTATGAAAAATGTGCCCAGATGATTATGCCCTGGGTGGAAGCCGGCTTTATGAATGAAGATGATAAGGATTATAAAAGACTCGTGCACCTTGTAAAGGACCTTAAGGTCGGAGGCCTGATATTTTTTGAAGGCGATATCATTAACCAGGCCCTTCTTACAAATAAAATGCAGCAGCTCTCAGATACTCCGCTTTTAATTGCAGCCGACTTTGAAAGAGGCGTGGGCATGCGCCTTAAAGATGCCATAGAATTCCCATATAATATGGCAATCGGCGCTGCAGATGATACGTCATTAACTTACCAGATGGGAAGGATAGTGGGACAGGAAACCCGCGTCATGGGTGTCCAGCAGAATTATGCCCCCATGGTAGACATTAACAATCACGCTAAGAATCCAATAATAAATATAAGATCCTATTCGGAAGATAAGGATATCATAGACCGCCATATGCTCGCCTTCCTAAGAGGCAGCCAGGAAGAGAACGTCCTTACCACGGCAAAACATTTTCCGGGTCACGGAGCTACCGACCTGGATTCGCACAGGGACCTGCCTCTATTGAGCCAGAGCAGGGAAATCTTCGAGAATAACGATCTGATCCCCTTTGAAAAGGCGATTGGCGCCGGTGTTAAATCCGTTATGATCGGGCACCTGGAGGTACCGGCTTATGAACCGGTTGCGGGACTGCCGGCAACTCTTTCAAAGCATATTGTCACCGACCTTCTGCAGAAGAAGCTTGGCTTCCACGGCCTCATCGTTACAGATGCTATGAATATGCGCGGGGTTACCAGACACTTCAAGCCCGCTGATGCCACGCTGAGAGCCGTTAAGGCCGGAGTGGACCTGATACTTTATCCCCCGAATGAGGAGGCGGCCATCAGCGCAATTTATGGTGCAGTTGAAACCGGCGTTATCAGTGAAGAGAGAATCAATACCAGCGTAAGAAAACTGCTGGCTGCCAAGAAATGGCTTCAGCTCGATAAGAACAGATTTGTAGATTTTGATTCAGTAACTAAACTATTGAATAAGAAGTCGCACCTGAGACTTGCACAGGATATTGCCGATAAGTCCATCACCCTCGTTAAGAATGAGGGCAACGCAGTTCCTGTAAACCCGGGACGCTTCCACAAAACCGCATGCATCACCCTGAGCGACAGAATTTCCCCGTCGCCCTACTATTTTGATGAGCTTGTAAAAGAAAAGTTCAAAAACGCCAAACAGCTCACTCTGAGCAAAAAAAGCGGCACAAGGGAATACAGCGAAGCCTTAAGGCTCGCAAAGGAATCGGACCTGGTATTTGTACCCATCTTCGTGCGGGTCAAGGCTTTTTCCGGCAAGATAGATATGCCTCAGGAACAGATCAACTTTATAAATGAAATATCGGCCCTTAATAAACCGGTGATCTTCATGAGCCTCGGGAATCCTTACATATTGTCCGACTTCCCGTCGGTAAGGACTTACCTCTGCAGCTATGGTGAGCCCCGCGTCTCGCAGTATGCCATGCTCAAAGCCATAACCGGTGAAACCAGTATAACAGGCAGGCTCCCAATATCAATTCCCAATACCCCATTCCGTGTCGGCAGCGGCATACAGGTCGAAAAGGACGTGCTTGCCGGCATCAGTACCGGAGAGGATTCATCCTACTCGTTCAGCTCCGTGGATTCGATCATGAGAGAGGGCCTGGCCGATTCGGTCTTCCCCGGAGCGGTTCTTTACGTGGGACACAAAGGACGCGTGATATACAGGAAGGCATTCGGAAAGTATACCTATGATCCGGACGCTCAGCCCATGAGTCTTGACGCCATGTTCGACCTGGCCTCAGTTTCCAAGGTCATTGGTACTACTACTGCCGCAATGATACTCTATGACGAGGGGAAGCTTATCCTTGATAAGAAAGTAATGGATTACCTGCCCGGATTCGGCAATCACGGGAAGGAAAATATAACAGTAAGGAACCTGCTGCTGCACAACGCGGGCTTTACGCCGTTCAAGCCTTTTTATAAGACCTATACAAAACCATCCGAGGTCATTAACGATATAATGAATACCAGTCTGGAATATCCAACCGGTACGAAATTCCTTTACAGTGATCTTAGTATGATCACTCTGCAGCTTATAATTGAGAAACTGGCGGGTGAACCTCTCGACGTATTCCTCAGGGAAAAAGTATTTGACCCGCTTGGAATGAAAAACACAATGTATAATCCGCCTGCGGACCTGTGGTATAAATGCGCACCAACCGAGGTGGATAACTACTGGAGAATGGCTACAATGCGCGGCAAGGTGCACGATGAGGCGGCTTATCTGCTGGGCGGTGTGGCTGGACACGCGGGGCTTTTTTCAACCGGAGGCGACCTTTCAATATTCATGCAGATGATGCTGAATAAGGGCAAATACGACGGTAAACAGCTCATTAAGCCGGCTACGGTTGAGCTCTGGACCACAAAACAGACTAACCAGAGTTCGAGGGGACTGGGATGGGATACAAAAACTCAGACCGGATCTTCTGCCGGCAGCCTGTTCTCGGCCTCCTCCTTCGGACATACAGGCTTTACGGGTACCTCCGTCTGGGCTGATAAAAACAGGGACCTTTTCGTGGTGCTGCTGACAAACAGGGTTTACCCCACAAGGGCAAATAATAAGATAATTAAATTCCGTCCCAAACTGCACGACGCCGTCGTTAAGGCTGTGGAGTATTAGGAACGGGAAACATAAGTTATAACGTTTAAACTTCTATCTCATTATTTTCTGAAGAAGTCCGGAGTTTCCCAAGAAGGTAAAGTGAGGATAGTTCGATTAATACCTGACCTCTTGAATGCCATTCAAGCGCTCTCCCAGCTGAGCTATAGCCCCGTGTAGTGGAAATCGCATTTTTGAAGCGAAATCGAATATTTTAAATATATATAAAATGTCAAAATTATGCAAAAAGGTTCCATTTTGTACCTGAAATAGTCGCATTTTAGCTACAGTCACACTTTCATTCCTATCTTGTTTATGTCCACCACGATAAAGATTGGGAGCACATCGAGAAGCATATCACATCTGGTCAAAGATAGCTTCTTACGTTTTTGCACCACATGACCAAAGCCCGGCGAATGCCGGGCTGGTTAAATTACGCACGGGGCACATATTAACCCGGCGAATGCCGGGCTGGCCCAAATATGAATATGGATCGGAATCCTATCAATAACCCCAGTTTCCCAGGCCGGGAACAAGGGAGGACTCCCAATATCCTCTTTATCTTTTACCACATCTTTACCTTTTACCACATCTTTATCTTTTCTACCCCGGGCTTCAGCCCGGATCACCTCTATATGTGAAGAATATGGATCTAATCCTTCTCAATAGCCCCGGCTTTCAAGCCGGGGACAGGAAGAGCCACACACACCCTCTTTTCTTCTTCTTTCGGAGGGGGACTTCAGTCCCCAAACTGAAGCTTAGTGGGCTTTAGCCCCGGAATCCGTG
>JBLMZM010000211.1:0-9401 GCA_050258815.1 Ignavibacteriales bacterium | reverse complement strand
GGGAAAGCTTGTAAAGGCGGATAAGTCGAGCGACGGGAAGCTGAATGTTACGGCCGAAGGCAATATGTTCATTCACGGAGTTACGAAGCCGATAACGATAAAAGGGACTTTGATACCCTCTGATGGCGGGGGCTACAGGGTGCAGAGCAACTTTGAAGTAAAGCTTACGGATTACAACATACCGATTCCGCAGCTGATGTTTCTTAAGATCAGTGAAGTAATGAAGCTGAACCTGGATTTCTTTACGAAAAAGGTAAAATAAAGAAAATCTGGGGCTAAAGCCCAAATATTTTTTGCCCGTTCCCACGAGCTAAAGCTCGTGGCTATTCAGTGGCTATTCAGTGGCTATTCACCGTGAGCTATTCAGCCGTGAGATAGTCAGCCGTGAGATAGTCAGCCGTGAGATAGTCAATAAGCACATTATAAAAGAGAGAGAGATATTTCAGATCAGTATCTTCTTATATCAATCGTTTTTGCGAAGACTATATATTTGCCGTCAAATGAGAGTGAGGCTGTTATTAATTCTACTTTTCCCCCTAATTCCGTATATACCAGGTGCCTGTCTGTTCCATCGGAGTTAATTATGTAAATGTTATTTTTATCGTAGATGACGACCTTGCTCCCGTCGGGGGACAGGGAAAATTTCTGTCCTTCGCCAAGTAAGACCGTGCGCGAGTTATCAGCCAGATCAATGATCTTAATGTAATATTTATTATCCTCACGGACTGTGCACAATATCCTGTCTCCATCCATTACCTCAAAGTGTTCTCCAAAAAGAGGTATTGATTTATAGCTGATAAGTTCTGAATCAGTGCCTGTCCTTAAAGTATAAGAGCGCAGTGAATATATGTCTGAAGGCCAGTTCCATGCCCGCTGCAGATAGATAACCCGTGTATCGTTAAAAATGAAAGCCGGGCTTTTAACCACAGCGGAATCGGAAGATCTCCTTATGGTTAAAATATTATCGACAATGTTATTGTTTCCATACCTGTCGAGTACAGTGATGCCGAATCCATCCTGGCAGACAACTTTTGCCATGCTTTTTGAATAGCCGGCGCTGGCAACAGGAGTATGTGCCGTATTCAGGATTTGAGACAGACCCAGTGTACCGGGATCCAGTTCATATAAGCCATGATATACGGTAGGAAGAAGTATTTTGCTGTTGCCGGGTGAGAATGAAAAATTTTTAATATCCGAATAGTCGTCCTTCCACAATAAAGTCTGGTCGGATCCGTCGGGATTTATTACATTCAAGCCAAGAGTTGAACTTCGGCTGCTGAGGTATAGAATTTTATTTGTTGCGGACAGGAAAGCGCAAAGTCTGCCGCCATCAGCAATTTTGGCGGAAGATGAGCCGTCGGATTTTGCGACCCACAATTCATAATTAATCTCAATGGGGTCGTCCGCCTCGGGGCCGAAAATGTCCTCGACGCAGGAACTGAAAGTAAATGAGAACAATGCAAGAATAAGGACAGTTAAATACCGTTTTTTGTCTGGCCTCAGCTTCATGGATCTGCCGCAATAATTCTGAAAAAAGGGGTTTATTAATATATATGGTGACGAGGAGCGTTTTCGGAAAATTTTTTGAAAAAATAATTATTTTTTGAGGGAGGTGAGGTTGGCATACAAAGTCGGACAAGAGGTGTCGGGGAAATGGTTCCCGACACCACTGGAATGATTAATACCAGATCCTATTTGATCAAAAGCAGTTTTTTCGAATCCCTGAACTCCCCGGCCTGAATAGTATAGAGGTAAATGCCTGAAGGGAGTGCGGATGCATTGAACTGAAGGGAATGATTTCCTGCATCATTATATTCATTCAGAAGGGTTTTTACTTCTTTACCCAGCATGTCGTAAACTTTTAGTGTTACGACTCTGCCTTCGGGGATTGAATAGCTAATGGTAGTTGACGGGTTAAATGGATTGGGATAATTCTGCAGAAGCCTGAAGTCTGCGGCCTGTGCAGGATTATCTTTTACATCCATTGTGTATAAAGGCTGATCGGTCTTAAAAATAATACCGTCATCGCTAATCAGCCAGCCATGGGACTTATCCGGAAAAACAATATCGCGGTTCATTACATTTTCAACGCCGAGCTGGTATTCGTGGTAAGTGGCGCATGTATCTGTGCTGAAATAAAGTTTGGTCCCATCGGTAAACCAGACCTTAGCCGGGTCGCCCGGAATAAACTCTATGTCGTTGCCCCAGCCGGAAGAAGGCAGAGGCACGGACTGGAAGTTCTTTCCGCCGTCTTTAGTGCGGCAGACAGCGAGGTTACCTTTGGACACCATTCTGATATAAATGCCCAGATTATCGTCATAGAATTTAATAATCATGAGGCCAGTCTGCGGCTCAAGTTTAGTCCAGCTTTTGCCTCCGTCCAAAGTCTTATAGATATACTGGGGATTGATTCCGGATTCAAAGAAGTAGCCTGTTTTAAGGCTGGGGAAATCGAGTCTGCGCCACATGTCGCCGGAAGAGCTGCCAAAAGCAGCAGGGTTAACAGACGTCCAGGTATTTCCGCCATCGGAGGTATTCAGGAAGACCGCAGGCAGGTCCGACGAGCTGTTATCTCCCATAGCCACGCCGTTTTTCAGGTCGAACATTTTAATAAAGTTCAGCATGCAGCCGCTTTTGGTATTGTCGTAGTATTGGATTTTCCAGCTCTGGCCGCCGTCGGAAGTAGAGTAAATTTCGCCTTTGGCTGTTGTGGCCCATATGTTGTCCTTTGCGGGCATGGACAGGTCGACAAAGCTACTGGAGGAAGAATTAAATATTTGTTTCCAGGTTTTTCCGCCGTCAGAGGTTAAATAGATGCTGCCCGGGTTAGCATTGACGGATATAACGGCATTATCGCCATCGAAGGCGTCTATGGAATTGGCCGTTGCCCATGCTGCGGGCAGGCCCGAGGGACTTTTAAGCTGCATCCACTGCGCCTGGCATACGGATGCGGATGAAACAAAGGCAATTAACAAAAGAAAAAGGGTAGACAGACGTGCCATAACTGGTTCTCCTCATTATATTCAGAATATTATTTCCAGAGACAAAACGGGCAGTGTTAAACTCAAAAAACAATGGCTCTTTATGTAAAAATAACTGTATTCTATAATGAGACAGGGACAGCGTAAAAAGGGAATGTTATTACAAAGTTAATATGTTAAATATAAAGTAGCAAGTTACTAATGGATAAATTGAGCAAAGTAACAGGCTATAGCCACGGCTCTCCGCGGAGAGCCGTGGGGAAAGAAAACATTAAATACTAATTCCAAGACCAACCCTTACTGAAGTTACATTATAGAACCAGCTATAGTCGGTTTCTGTATGGAATGATGTCGTCCTGGAAGAATTCGGTTGGTATATGCTGTCATAATGAGATTCAAGTTTGCTCCATTCTCTTCCTCCTGTAAGCTGCATCTCTGCAAACACACGGAGGTTCTGGCTTAAGAATGCTTCCAGGCCGATGAATGCTGAAAGGCCTGCAGTAAAGCCAGCATTAAGATCTGAATTTGTCTGAGTATATCCACTTTGTGGAGGATAATTATCATTGACTGAAGACTCATTTTTTCTTCTTTCATATGAAATAAACGGTCCCGCGCCTGCATAAGCCTGTCCAAGACGGGATCTGTAGAAATTATAAGAGTAGGCAAATTCTGCGGTAATATTATTAGAGCTGCTTTTTCTGGTAATTTCACCGATGTGTTTGGCCGGCACAGAATTGGATTCATTATTCAGGTCGCCTTTGGTATCCGAATACGAGCTTGAAAGATCGATGCGAAGCCTGAGGTCGGAATTCCCGGAATTATAGAACTTATATGCAAGGGCATAACCGTTGATGAAATAGACATAAAAAGTATTTCCGGGTAAATTCGTCTTTACCACTGAATCCTGAACCTGAGCCATTGAAACATTATTGATTGAACTTACAATCAGTAATGCGGATAAGACCAGAAGAGTGCGAAGTTTCATAAGATTTCTCCGAAGGTTAAAATTGTTTAAGAATAATTTTTTTTTGAATTTTCATTTAGATGCAGTTTGTCTATAACATAAATTTTACAGACATGCTGAAAGCATCTTTGTTTATTAATGCCTTTTTTTGAATTCCTATATAGTATGGCGGATTTGATTCATCAACCTTCTGCCAGTCGGACAGGCTGTAGTTCAGATCAAGCTCAAGCATATTCTTCAGGTTTAAGATCCTGTTAACCGGGATGTTGATTCCGAAGCCGTATCTGTTTACAGGGTACTGGGGCGAATAATCCCAGCGCTTATCTATCTGGAATTCATTCTCCCTGCCGAAGCTGAGCTGAAGAATTTCCAGCAGCGTCAGCTCAAGTCCGTAATTTGGTTTCCATTCATAATATTTATTATCGGCGCCGTAAAATACGGCATCGAATGCAGCCATGAACCTTACAGGTTCAAGATCATAGATCTTCTGAATTGAAGGGACAAAAGTGTAAGATAAACCCGTTCTTATATTCTGGCTTAAAGGGTCTTTAGCGGACGTTTCGCTGTAGGACATTTTTGTATTCAATACATTCCTGAAATGTACACCAATCTGAAATCCATCCCGCGGGGTGAGTAAAACTGCTTCGGGGAGCTGGTACAATGCCGACAAGCTCAGATCAAATGCTTTACCCGTCACTTCTTTTGGTAATTGTCCAAAGTGCAGAAGCAGTGAATTATTGTTATCCACATAATAGTTTGCCGAGATTCCCAAAGATAATTTATCTATAATCTTCCGGGCATAATGAACTGCGTATATAGTTTGAGATTCCTCAAAAAAGCCATCATACTTAAATGCCAGGTTGTTTACTGAAAAACCAACCGTTCCAAGGTTTTCCGGCAATGGAGCCACAGCGGCATAATCATTTGGGGTTACTTTATTTGGCAGCATCACGCCAATTCCATGCCCATTAGAGAATGCTGCGCCGTAGTAGTTAATACCGGCTAATCCGGCGGTATTATAGAACATTGATTCAAGTCCTTTGGCAACTCCGGTATAAGCATCCCCGAGTCTGATCACCCTTGCAAAGCGTGAAGTATTATATGAATCAAAAGCACCCGATTGTGCTGAAGCATTAAACCAGGTTACTAAGACAAGAAGAAGGATTTTAACTGCTTTCATAAATATCCTTAATTGATTGATTTGTAAATTTCTTTCGATTCCAGGCTGGACCGTAAAAATATATTTCTTACATATATATATGGTGACGAGGGGCGTTTTCGGAAAATTATTTTGGGAAATGTTATTTTTTTGGTTTGAGGGCAATTTTGAGTGCTGTGGGGGCCATCAGGATCTTTCATACATGGAATAAGTGATATTTAATTGTATTGCGCAAAATCACCGCATTTCTTAGAACCGCTTTAGATGTTTCAGTATGCCGTTAGTTTTCTCAATCACGGACTTTTATATATCTTGACATTGTTTAACCTATAGGTTAACTTATGTATACAATTGAAGAACTTTATTCCGGGCAGGCTGCAGCTGTTTTCGTACTGAAGGAATCTGAGAATGAAACCCTTTTTCTTGAGAGCTTAAAGAAAAAGTATCCTCAGGCTTATAAAAGGCTGCTATCTATGATAAAAAATACATGTGAGCATGGTCTGATAAGAGATGAAACAAAATACAAACCCTTGTCCAGAAATATTCATGAATTTAAGCCTGAAGGCATTAGAATATTGTCCTTCAAATTACCAAATGAAAACAGAGAAGTGGAAATCATTCTCACCGAATATTTTAAAAAGCCGGCAGGAAAAAAGCAGTATAAACCATATATAGAGCGGGCAGAAAAGATAGCGGCAGAAGTTATTAGAGAATATAATGAAGGAACTTTAATTATCAGGAAAGGATAAAGCATGAGAGCAAAAGACTGGTTCTTAAATGAATTAGATGAAGTTAAGAATGACGTTGAATTTCAGACTTATGATGCAAACCTGAGATTTGTTGAGGAATTAATTAAAATCTCGCAGAAGGAAAATATTGAGCATCTGAATAAATTTTTATCAGAAAAGCTCAACTGCAGCGCCGCTTATATATCAAAGATATTAAAGGGGAATCCTAATTTAACGATAAAAAAGATGGTGGAATTGGGACTAGCTTTTAATCATAAAATTGAAATAAGATTAGTGCCGGTTGAATCCTCTACCAGTCCAGCCACACAGGCTGTTGAAAAGAATTCAGCCGATAATAAATCCAGCGTAAAAGACATGTCTGTGCAATTACCTAAAGAAAAGCGCATCAAGAAAAATCCGATAAAAAGAGCCTCAAAGCGCAGAACTTCAAATGTATAATTCTCATGTTTTAAAATGAAAAAGCCCTGGATGATTAATCCAAGGCTTTTATTGTGAGCGCGGGTGGTTTCGAACCACCGACCCTCTGCTTAAAAGGTAGTTGGGTGTAGGAATTTAATTCGGATGGTAAAACTTACACTTCCTTTAAAGTTTTCAGTGATCTGGATAAATATCTGAACGTTCCAGTCATTTGGAAGGATTCCATATTGCACATTTTACCTTAACTGAGATACTTTTTCAGGATAATCTGCCAGCCGAAGAAAATAAATTCTTCAAAAAATTTTCTCAAAACGTTCTTCGTCACCATATATAAGTATAGGAATATTTTTTCTGCGTTCCGGGAGCAATGGCAATTTTGAACGGTTCCCCTTAATATTTCTTTTGAGAAAATCAATTGGTAGAAATACCTAATTTTTATTTTTATAATCAGTATAAGTACTGATTGACATAATTGATTGAATTATTTAACTTGAGTTCGCAACAGATTTTAATGCCCTTCAATGATAAAGATTAAACTTAGTTAGTCCCTTAATGAGTTAGGTTCTTTAAATTGTAAGCTGATTCCTGCACATTTATAATGAAGTTTATTACTGTCTATTTATAATAGGCAGAATTTATATAGTTCCTGTTTTTGTTTTAAGAACTCGATAATTTCACAATAAACCTAAATAGCAGGTGGATCAATGATACTTAGAACCATCATCACTATCTTATTTGCATTCTGTTTCCAGCTTTATGCTCAGATCACTCCGCAGTTCCAGTGGAGGACGATTAAAACCGATATTAATTCCAGCTTCGTGAAAATCACCTTCAGCGATTCGCTTCACGGCTGGGCGATGACACAGTATGAACTTGCAAGAACTACCGACGGAGGTGAATCCTGGCAGGAACAGACTCTTCCTGTTGATTCATTAGACTTAAGGAGAATACTTTTTACAAGCAGCTCTACAGGATACATCACTGGTGAAAAAGGACTTATTCTTGCCACTAAAGACGGAGGGAGTCACTGGATAAAACAGAATAGCGGTGATAATGACCATCTTCTTAGAGGTATTTCCTTTCTTAATGACTCGACCGGCTGGGTTACAGGTGAAATGGATGATGGTAAGAAAAGAGGCGGAATTCTCCTCCATACAACAAATGGCGGGGAAAAATGGGATACCTTAAGCGACAGGTCGGATGGGATACTTTATTATGATGTAAATTTCCAGGATAACAATAATGGAATCATAATAGGAAGCAAGGGATGGGACAACTTGGATCTGATGAAAATTTACAGAACTACAGACGGAGGAAAAAATCTCAATATGGTTAATCAGTTTGGCGGGGTTCAGACTTTTGCCCTATACAGAGCTGGTAAAGACACTCTCTGGAGCGGAGGATTCGGTTTCATGAAATCCATTGATTACGGAATTTCGTGGAACAGGTACTCGAATGTAGAACTGCCGGATTCAACAAAATATCTCCTTATATTCGAAGACTTGCTGCCGATAGGGGGCAAAAAGGGTTATGCCGTAATATCTGATGTTCGTGGAGCTGATAAAATTACACTCAGACTGCACTACACTGAAGATGAGGGTGATAACTGGAAAATTGTCTCAACGCCGGAAGGCTTTCAGCCTTTGGCAGTTTGCAAAGGAGGGAATTACTTTTATCTTGCGGGCTATGAAGGGCAAATCATTACAAATAGACCTAAGAGTATGGGTATTGAAAAAAAAGTAAGTGGAGTCAGCTCATTTCAGCTTATGCAGAACTATCCTAATCCTTTCAATCCATCTACCACTATTGAATTTTTCACGCCCAACGAATCCCAAGTTTCTTTAGTTGTATATAATCTACTTGGAAAAGAAGTTAAATGTCTAGTTAATGAACACATATCTGCAGGACGATATAAGATGCAATGGGATGGTGCGGACAATTATGGCAAAGAAGTTCCTTCCGGAGTATATCTGTTCAATCTGAAAATCGGAAATAAGTCGGAATTAAAAAAGGCTCTTCTGTTAAGATGAGCTTTGAAATAATACCATCACCAAACTATCTTCATAGGAGGCATAATGTTGCGAAAAGTGTTCTTATCTTGTCTAATTCTTCTAATACTCTCTCATTTGGAATCAATTAGAGTTTTTGCACAAAATGAAGAATTAACTCTAAAAGAAATGTGTAATCAAAGTACAGACATCGTTGTTGCTAAAATTGTCGCAAAAAATAGTTACTACTCCTTTGATAAAAAGGATGTTTTTACGGATGTCACACTAAAAGTAACGAAAAAAATTAAGGGTAAATTTAAGACAAACGAAGAAATAAAAATCAAAACTTATGGAGGAACGATTGATGGTATAACCACATTAATTGTGGGAGGACCATCTTTTCAGGAAAACACAAGCTCTGTTTATTTCTTTGAAGAAAAAAAATCAACAAAAACCGGCAAAATTGAAAATCACAGAATTGTGGGTTTTTCTCAGGGAAAGTTTGATATTATAGAAGAGAAAAATGAAAAGAAAGTAAAAAGGGATTCTGGTTTTACCCGATTTGTTTTGGATGATTCGGGTGAAAGTCTGGATTTTTCACATGGAAAATCTTTCAGCTTAGATAATTTTATTCAACAAATAACAAAACATTTATAAATGGTAGAGGCTCTCCATGAAAAAGAATCTATTTTTCTCTGCGCTACTTATTTTATTATTCCCAATTTTGCTGATAAAAGCTGAACATTTTATACTTGTCTCGCCAAATTATTATACTTACAGTGTGAATAGCTTAAGCGCCTCAATAGGGGATGCAGGTATTGCTCACTGGGCTCCAGGTTCATCGCATGGCTATTATTTGACAAGTTCTGCTGGGGATGGGCTCTCCCTTGAATTAACCCAGCAAGAGACACAGAAATCAATAGATGCTTGGGGAAGTATAAGTACAAAAAATATATCTCTCAGTTATTATGGATATAATCCAAGTTTATCATGGGGTGAAGATGGGATTAATGTAATTCATTGGGCGGAAGATGGCGACAGAGCTTGGGCCTCAGGCGGTCCTTTATATTCAAACCCGAACGCTGGGGGACTCACTATAATAAAAGTCAATTCTAAAAATGAACTTATTGAAGCCGATATATT